>JASFBB010000281.1:0-2607 GCA_036172345.1 Anaerolineae bacterium | reverse complement strand
GGTCATCCCCGACATCAGTTACCTGATGGAGGCTCCGGATTACGTCAAAGCCATCTTCCTGACCCACGGTCACGAGGATCACATCGGTGGCCTGCCATACATCCTGCCGCAGCTCCAAGCACCGCTGTATGCCACGCGTCTGACGCGCGGACTGATCGAGGTGAAGTTGCGCGAAACCGGCCTGCTGAGTAGGGCAGAGCTGCACACGATCGCGCCTGGCCAGCCGGTTGCCGTCGGACCCTTTGTGGTACACCCATTCCACGTGTGCCACAGCATCCCGGATGCGGTGGGTCTGGGGATTGAGACGCCCCTCGGATTGGTGATTCACACGGGTGACTTTAAGTTTGATTACACCCCGGTGGATGGGCAGCTGACCGACTTCGGCGCTCTGGCCGATTTCGGACGCAAGGGAGTGCTGGCGCTGTTGTCGGACAGCACCAACGCAGAGCAACCCGGATATACTCCTTCGGAACGGGTCGTCAGCCAGGAATTTGAGCGGGTATTTGAGCACGCGCGCGGGCGCGTCATTGTATCCACCTTCGCTTCCAACATCTCGCGCATCCAGCAGGTCATCGAATGTTCGATGCGCTACCAACGACGGGTGGTAGTGGTCGGGCGCAGCATGGTGGAAAACGTGCGCATGGCGCGTTCACTAGGTTTCCTGAACGCACCGGATAGCTTGTTCATCCGCCCGGAGGAAATGGAGCGCCTGCCGCCATCCCAAGTGGCGATCGTCTGCACGGGCACGCAAGGTGAGCCGACCAGTGCGTTGGTGCGTATGGCCAACCAGGAGCATCGCCAGGTGAGCATCCAGCCGGGCGACACAGTGATCCTCTCGGCTACGCCGATACCGGGCAATGAGGAGCTGGTACACCGCACGCTGGATAATCTGTTTAAGCTGGGCGCCAGGGTATATTATCCGCGCCTGCGTCCAGTGCATGTATCCGGGCACGCCAGCCAGGAAGAACAGAAGATGATGCTCAGCTTGACGCGACCGCGCTACTTTATCCCCATCAGCGGTGAATATCGTCATTTGGTGCTCCACGGCGAGCTGGCCAAGGAGCTGGGCATCCCCGATGAGCAAATCTTTGTCGTGCGCAATGGCCAGGTGATCGAAATCGACGCCGAGGGGGCGCGTCTGGGCGAGCGCGTCGCCGGCGGCCATGTGCTAGTAGACGGCGCGGGTGTGGGCGATGTGGGTGAGGTGGTGCTGCGCGACCGGCAGATGCTCTCACGCGATGGCTTTGTCGTGGTCGTGTTGGCGCGGGATGCCGAAACCGGCGCCGTGGTGGAAGGCCCGGAGCTGATTTCGCGCGGTTTCGTGTTTATGCGCGACGCCGAAGCACTGGTGGAGGAAGCGAAAGGCGTGGTGCTCTCGGTGGCCGGATTGGGACACCGCGATACTCTCAGCGCACTCATCCACGACCGCCTGGCCGAATTCCTCTATGCACGCACGCGCCGCCGCCCGATGATCTTCCCGGTGGTGCTGGATGTGTGATCTGCGGCAATGTCCGATCGAGCTGCCTCCCTTGTAAAGCTCCCGCCTGCGCTCGCCGCTCAACTGCGCCGTTGTACGCTGTGCCCGCGTCAATGTGGCGTGGATCGCCACACGCGGCGCGGCTACTGCGGCGCCGGCGCCACGGTGCGGGTCGCCAAGGCGTTTTTGCACCCATGGGAAGAGCCCTGCCTCTCCGGTGCGCGCGGCTCCGGCACCGTCTTCTTCACCGGCTGCAACCTGCGCTGTGTCTATTGCCAGAACTATCCCATCAGCCATGAGGGGGTGGGCAAGGATATCCCGGTCGCGCGTTTGAGCGCGATTTTCCTCGAACTGCAGGCGCGCGGCGCCCATAACATCAACCTGGTGACGCCCACGCCCTACATCCCGCACATCGTGCAGGCGATCCAGACGGCACGCCAGCAGGGTTTGCACATCCCCATCGTATACAACACGGGCGGTTACGAGCGGGTGGAGACGTTGCGCCAGCTGGAAGGACTGGTGGATGTCTACCTGCCCGACCTCAAGTATTGCGATGCACAGCTGAGTGCGCGCTGGTCGGGCGCGCCGGATTACTTCGCCTGTGCCACTGCCGCGATCCAGGAGATGTTGCGTCAGGTGGGCAAGCCGGTCTTCGACGCCCAGGGTATGCTCCAGCGTGGCCTGATGATCCGCCATCTCACCTTGCCTGGCGCGCTGGAGGATTCGCAGCGGGTGGTAGATTGGGTGCTGGATCACCTGCCGCGTGGTGTCTATCTCAACCTGATGGCGCAGTATACCCCCTTGGGGCGTGCTTATAACTATCCCGAACTGGCGACGCGGGTGTCTCGTGAACAGTATGAGGCGCTCGTCACGTACGCGCTGGAACGTGGGCTGGAGTGTGGCTTCATCCAGGAGATGGAGAGCGCCAGTCTGGAGTACGTGCCCGCTTTTGACCTGGAAGGGGTGTAGCCGAGCCGCGACCCTGTATCCGCGCCGCGACCACGTATCCGAGCCGCGACCGTGAGGGAGCGGCAATGCCGGCCGCTGGCTGACGTGCGCGGCTCGGTTCAATGTATCCGCGCCGCGACCGTATAACCGAGCCGCGACCGTGAGGGAGCGGTAATATAACC
>JASFBB010000280.1:0-4716 GCA_036172345.1 Anaerolineae bacterium | reverse complement strand
GTGCACCGGACTCCCTCTCGCGCCTGGGACTGGGGGTCATCTTGCAACCCCCACCGCTGCGCCTGACGGTGCCTACCCAACCCAGCTTGATTGTGATCGGCCTGTTGCTGGGGGTGATTGGCCTGTATGCCGTGTTCCGCTCACCCTCAGAACGCGCCACCAACACCTTGCTGGGGGCAGGCGCCGTGTTGATCGTTCTGGGCGCCATCATCGCCGCCGCTGCGGACAAGAGCATCGATTTGGTGGGGCTGATCAAGGATAGTGTGCGGCTGGCCACGCCGATTATGCTGGGTATGCTCGCCGGCGTGATGTGCGAACGCTGCGCGATTATCAACATCGGCATCGAGGGCATGATGCTCACGGCAGCTGCGGTGGGGTATATGGTCTCCTTATATTCGCAAAACATGTGGCTGGGGTTGTTGGCCGCCATCTTGGCAGGGGGCTTCATGGCCACGCTGCACGCGCTGCTGACCATTCAGTTCCTGGTGGATCACATCATCAGCGGCACGTGCATCAACATCCTGGCGGTGGGCGTCAGTGGGTACATCCGCGCCGCGTTTCTGCTCAAGAACCCCTTTGGCGCTCCCGGTCTCTTCCCGTACGTCTTTCAGGGGACGCCTCTGTGGGATATCCCTATTCTTGGTACCATCCTGTTCCAGTATCAGCCTATGGTCTATGCCGCGCTGGTGTTGGTGCCGCTGGTGTGGTTTGTGCTCTTTCGTACCCCGTGGGGCTTGCGCACGCGAGCAGTGGGAGAACACCCGCGCGCCGCGGACACGGTGGGCATCGACGTGTTCAAGATTCGTTACGTGAACGTCATCCTGGCTGGCTGTGTGGCCGGGTTGGGTGGCGCCTGGTTCTCGCTGGAGACGGTGGGTCATTTCGACGACCTGATGACCAACAACCGCGGCTTCATCGCGCTGGCGGCGATGATCTTCGGCAACTGGAACCCGCTCGGCGGCGCCGCCGGCGCGCTGCTGTTCGGCTTTGCCGACGCGCTCAACTTCAAGTTCCAAATCCTGGAGGTGAACGTCCCCTACCAGTTCATCGGCATGCTGCCCTTCATCCTCACCATGATCGCCGTCGCCGGGGTGATCGGCCGCACGACCCCGCCCGCCGCCGACGGACAGCCGTATCGCAAGCAGTAGGATGTCAAAAGTGTGATCACGGATTTTCTTGCGCAATTCTAGCGTTTCTCTAGCGTCCCTCATATGCTGCTGTGCTATATTAAGGAGATGGATCAGAAATTCGAATACAGGTAGGCAACACTATGACGGTCGAGAATCTCATTATCATTGGCTCTGGTCCGGCGGGGATGGCCGCGGCCATCTACGCCGGACGCGCGAACCTCAGCCCTTTGGTGTTGACCGGCGCTATGGTGGGCGGTCAGCCGTCCATCACCAATGAGATTGAGAACTTTCCGGGCTTCCCGGAGGGCATCACGGGTGCTGAGTTGGTGGAGCGCGTCCATCGCCAAGCGGAGCGCTTTGGCGCCCGTATGGAGTATGATGAAGCCATCGAGGTCAACCTGCGGGTGCATCCCTTCTGGATCAAGACCTACGGCGCGGAATACTATGCTAAAGCGGTGATCGTGGCCAGCGGCGCCTCGCCGCGCAAGCTGGGGGTTCCGGGCGAGGTGGAGCTGACGGGTCATGGGGTCAGCTATTGTGGCACATGCGACGGCTTCTTCTTCCGTGGCAAAGAGGTGGTGGTGGTGGGTGGCGGAGACTCCGCGCTGGAAGAGGCGCTCTTCCTAACGCGCTTTGCGACGCGTGTGCGCATCATCCACCGCCGCGATCAGCTGCGCGCCAGCTACATCTTGCAGGAACGTGCTCGGCGCAACGAGAGGATCGAGTTCATCTGGAACTCGGTCGTCACGGAAATCCACGGGCCGCAGGAGGTGACCGCGGTCACGTTGCGCAATGTGGTCACCGGCGAGACCTCGCTGTTGCCCACGGACGGGGTCTTCATTTTCATCGGACATACTCCCAACACTGAGATCTTCCGCGGTCAGCTGGACATGGACGAGAACGGGTACATCATCACCGACAAGCGCACCCGCACAAACATCCCGGGCGTGTTTGCCGCCGGTGAAGTGGCCGATCCCATCTTCCGCCAGAATGTCACCTCGGCGGGCGAGGGTGCCCGCGCCGCTATCGAGGCCACGCGCTGGTTGGCCGAGCTGGAAGCAAAAGTGTCTGCACAGGTGGGGGATAGTGCGCTTCAGAGGTGACCAAAAACACAGAACGGGACAGCAACATGCCTCGCTCTGTCCCTTTAACCCAAAATATCGGTTCAGCGGGAGAGGTGCATCGGCATAATCACGTGCACGAAGCGATCGTCACTGGGCCGACGCAATACCCCCGGGCTGGAAGGCGAGATGGTATCTAAAGCCACCTGCGCGCTGTCGATCACCGACAGCACGTCGATGAGGTACTTGGCGTTGAACGCGATTTGGATCGGCTCCCCCTCCACGATGGCATCCAGCTGGCCGACATTATCGCCCAGCTGATTGCTGGTGGCCGCCAGAGTCACCCGTCCGGGCATCAGCTCGTCGCCGGTGGTGATCTCAAGCCGCACGATGTTGGCCGAATCGCGTGCGAAGAGGTGGGCGACGCGCGTTGCCTTCAGGAAGCTCTGCACATCCAGGATGGCGCGATTGGTGTAGCTGGCCGGGATGATCTGACGATAGTCGGGGAAGCGCCCCTCGATGAGCTGCGAGACCAGGTCGATGTTTTGCAAATGGAAAAGGATTTGGTTGCGCGTCGGCGTAATGATGACTCCGACCGGCTCGGTCTGATCAGCGGAGATGCGTGCCAATTCCGCCAATGCGCGCGCCGGCACCAGTACCTCCATTTTCTCCGGCACGCCTCCTTCGAGCGTGAGGTACTCGACCGACAATCGATATCCATCCGCCGCCGCCATGGTCAACCGGTCACCTTCAAAGGTGGTCAACACGCCGGTCAGGATGGGGCGGCTCTCGTCGGTGGCGGCGGCGAACACGACCCGCGTGATCATCTGGCGCAGCGCATCTGGAGCGACGGTGACGAAAGGTGTGCCCTCTTCCGCGGTGAGCACAATGGGAAATTCTTGCGCATCGATGCCCTTGATGTTCGCTTCGAAGCGGGCACAACGCAAGTGGAGCGTCTGCGTGCGCACCGACAGCTCCATCTCGATCGGCTCGGGAGGCAACGAATTGACGAACTCCGTCAGCAGACGGGCCGGCACAGTGATGGCCCCCTCTTCAGCAACTTTGGCGCCGATCCAGCAGCTGATGCTGATCTCGAGGTTGGTCGCAGCGAGCTTCAGACGACCACCATCCGTGGCTAACAGTACGTTGGAGAGCACAGGCAGTGTGCTACGGCTCGACACCGCACGCCCTACGATGCCCAATCCGCGGGCCAGATTCTCTTGCAGACAAGAGAGTTTCACTCCAGGTCCTCCTTGGCCAGAGATAGGAATAGGTCGGAATGAACCGACCTCTCAGATGAACGATCAAAGGGGAATATCCCGTCACCCATGGCGCTGCCTCGATCGCCAGAGGACACCGGCTACCAACAGGATGACCAGCGCAACGCTGGCCGGCACCGGTCGGTCGCCCTCGGCAACCGGTGCGCCCGTTTGGGGCATCGCCGGCGGCGGAGCGGACGAGGCAGCCGCCTGGGCCATCATCAGGCTGATGCCGTCCACATTGTAGTTCCCCTCGGCAGTGCCAATCCACTTCTTCCAACCGCGGATGAAAAGGGTCAGCATCGGACTCTGTGCCCGGATGGTGGTCGTATAGGTCTCGATGCGATACCCTCCTGGGGGTGGAGCGGTGCGCGGTTGCTCATCCCATGGCAATTCAACCCACTCGATCTGGCGCGATCGCCAGTCGTTGCCGCCTGCGTAATCGATGCCGTATTGCAACCGGTAGCCATAGTGGGATGCCTCGTTCGATCCCTCGTCGGAGCGCACCAGGCCGTGAAGAGTCAAGATGTAGTCCGCGTTGGGCACAACCGGCACCGTCTGGTAGATGCCCACATAGCGGTCGCGCTCCTCGGCATCCTTAAGTGCCAGCAGCTGGGCGTGAGCACCATCATACACAATAGGCTGCCAGGTATCATCATGCCAGCTGGCGCGCACATTCGCAGTGGCGAAGGGTTGCCAACCGATCGCAACGCCTTCCACGAATCCATCCTCAAAGGAGCCGTTGACAATGAGATTGTAGGGTTGTGCCGTGGGTGCCTGAGATGCGCTCCCCTGCTCACTCGGAGCAGAGGATGGCGCCCCTGAGGGGGCGGACGGTAGGTCATCCACAACGGCCGGCTGAACCCCCCGCATCTCGGCTGCCAGTAAGGTCGGCGTAGGGGCATTTTGCGGTCGCTGTGCTGCGAAGGGTGACTCCTGGGGGACGTAGCTTGCCGAATGAACGTAGGGCACTCCCTCCACAGCCAATGTGAGCAGAGCCAGAAGAACCAATAGGAACCACCGCCGCCGTGGCCAACGCCCTCTGAGCATACTCTTCATCGGAGCTCCTCCTTGTACGCCTGTATGAGGTCGCCATACGGCAAACTTGATGGAGGTGTTATCAGGATAGATATCATAGCATGTCTTCCTGAATTTGACAAACACGGCGAGAAGGTGTTGAGGAAATTGGAGCACGCGCACACCGAAAACCGAGCCGCGCGCGTCAGCAAGCGGCGCGTTAACCGCTCCCTGACGGTCGCGGCTCGG
>JASFBB010000279.1:0-17985 GCA_036172345.1 Anaerolineae bacterium | reverse complement strand
GGGACCCACCATCTCGTAGCGCAGTTCCTCGAAACTGCCGACGCGCTGACGCAGCTCCTCTTGTAGCTGAACCTTCTGTTCCTCCTCCAGCACCTTACATCGTATTAGGGCGGTCCGTTCATCACCGGCGGTGGTCACCACGGTATCTCCGAGTCCGTTGTCCACAAAGACGTCGCGGACGATGCCAGGCTCGATAGGCTTCTCAAAGCGCAGCTCCATCATACTGCCGCCGGTAAAGTCGATGCTCAGGCGCAGTGGAGCACCAAAGCGTGCAATCGAGAGAAGCATAGCCACAACGCCAGGTATAATGATCGCCGCGGAAATGGCAAAATAGAGATAACGGCGCTGGATGATGTTGAACATAAGTCCTCCGGAAAATTTCTCAGCGATGCTCTAGCTCACCGTTCCACTTATCGGGTCGATCCCTCCGCTCAAACGTTCAGCTCACGTCCCTAGCAGCCAGCGTTTCTTATGCAGTCCCTCTCCTGTCAGGTGCAGAGTGAAACGCAAGAATGTCCGGGTTACTATGATCGCGGTGAACAGGTTGACAAGTACCCCAAGGGCGAGGGTGATGGCAAAACCTTTCACAGTGCTGGCGCCATAGTTGGAGCCAAACCAATACAGAATGCCACATGTGAGCAGAGTGCTCAGATTTGAGTCGCGGATAGAGGTCCACGCACGACTAAAGCCAGCTTCCATCGCCGTCCTGAGCGGTTTGCCAGCACGCAGCTCCTCCTTCATGCGTTCGAAGACCAGGATGTTGGCATCCACCGCCATACCGGTCGAAAGAATGAAACCGGTAATAGCTGGCAGTGTCAGGGTGACAGGGATAAGCTTGTAGAGTGCTACGTTGACCAGCGCGTAAATGACGAGCGCCATATCGGCCAGTGCACCGGGTATGCGGTAATAGGTGAGCATAAACAACAACACCACGATCAAGCCGATGATGCCGGCGCGAAGGCTGCGCTGCACCGAGTCCTGTCCCAGCGTCGGGCCGACAGTGCGGTTCTCGATCACCTTGAGAGGCACCGGCAGAGCACCATATTTCATCTGGATGGCCAACTTGCGCGCTTCCTCGAGAGGAAAGCCACCTTGTTGGCCACTGCTAATGATCCCCTTGCCGGAGGGGATAGCTTCCTTGATCACCGGCGCCGATAGCACACGTTTGTCGAGCACAATCGCCACGATGTCACCCACATGTTTCAGCGTGTAATCGCGGAAGATTTGGGTACCTTCTTCGGTCAGCTCAAATGCAATGACCACTTGTCCCATATTATCCGTGCTCACGTTGGCGTCCTTGAGATGGCGACCGGTCATAAGCGTCGGGAATACCCTGCCACCATAAGCGTACTCTGTAAGACTGATCGCCTCTGTGCCGGTCACGCTTTCCGCTGCAGTGATAGGTTGGCTGCTTGTGACCGTGGGAGTCGTGGTGATGACTTCGGGTGTAGTTGTCACGCTCGGTGTCACCGTCTGCGTGGTGGTGAGCACCTGGTTGGGATTCACGTCCAGACTGGTACGGATGAGTTGACCTTCGCGCAAGGGGGTGCGCCCCGCTTCCACAAATTCAAGCAGGCCGGTCTCGCGCAATGTAGCGATAGCCTGGTCGGGATTTTCAATGCCTGGCAGCTCCACGATAATGCGTCTCGTACCTTGCAGCTGCACCAATGGCTCGGTGACACCAAGCCCATTCACGCGATTTTCGACAATCACGCGCGCTGCTTCCATGGTGCGGGCATCGAAGTTCGCTTCCTGATCAGCTGGCACGTCTGCCTCCAGCAATACTTGCAGCCCTCCCTGCAGATCAAGCCCCAACAGAAGACGAAGGTCACGATCGATGCGCAAACTGCCAAGACTGAGATGAATGCCTGGGTTATCCGGCAGTGCGATCCAAATCACTACGGCGCTCAGGAGAATGATAAATACCAGGAGGTTGATATCGCGTTGGCGCATGATTGCCTCTATCCGGTGGAATTGCGTGGTGTCATCTAACAAAAGTGCAACACATTATAGTGCTCGATAAAGCCAGGTGTCAAGTTTTTAGCAGGGCATCAAAGGCCTACGAGCTTGCCAAAGCGTTCGGAAACATTGGAGGTGATGTGGTCTTATGTCCCAGCGGCAATCAGAACAAGCGCACGTTCCATCCCAGCATAATCCCGACAAATGCTGATCTCGGCATCCGGAAAAAGCGCGCGCGTCATTTGCGAAACAGCATGGCCCTGTGTCGCACCTAGTTCCATTGCAAATAGACCACCATATCGCAGACGCGACGGTACCATAGCGAGCAACCGTCGAATGACATGCAAACCATCCACACCACCATCCAGGGCGAGGCGCGGCTCCCACGCTAGGGGAAGAGACGCCTCGGAAGAATCCTCCGAAGAAAGCCTATTCCGTTTTCCGCAACATGCCGGCACTCGGCGTCGCTCTCGCAGCTCACCAGCGGCAACTGCGCTTGGGACTTTTGGCAGCTCCTCACTGCGGAGGTAGGGAGGGTTAGCAAGCACTATATCGAATGGGATGCACACCGGAAGCAACAAATCAGCTTGGACGAAGAGGATTCGCCTATCCACTCCATGGCGTTGGGCATTGCGTTGTGCCAAGAGTAAGGCCGGAGCCGATATATCGGTAGCAACAACCCGTGCACACGGTAGGTGGACCGCCAATGTGACAGCCAACGCGCCGCTTCCTGTGCCCACATCAGCCACCCACAGCGCTTTTCTTCTGTCCTTCACATGCTCCAGAGCAACCTCGACCAACAATTCCGTCTCCGGGCGTGGCACCAACACAGCCGGGGTGACCAGGAACTCGAGCCCAAAGAATTCTTTATGGCCCACCAAGTAAGCAACCGGTTCGTGAGCGCAGCGCCGCATCACTAGTGTTACAAAACTCTGTATTTGAGGATCTGTCAAGTGATGTTCTCGGTGGGCATGCAACCAAGCGCGATCACGTTGTAATATGTAAGCCAACATTACTTCGGCATCCAAAACCGGTGTAATGCAGCCGGCAGCGCTCAACCGGGCATATGCCCAATTGAGCGCTGCTGCTATCGTCGAACACGCACCTGGCATAGGGATTTAGCTGACACTGATCTTCTGCTCGGCAGCAATCTCCTCGAGCTTGGCCGCTTGGTCGGCTAGGATGAGCGCCTCAAGCAGTTCGTCCAAATCACCGTCTAGGATTTCTTGGAGGCGATAACTGGTAAACCCGATGCGATGATCGGTCACCCGATTTTGGGGGAAGTTGTACGTTCGAATTTTCTCACTACGTTCGCCGGTGCCGATCTGAGAACGGCGTGTTGCGCCTTGTTCGGCGATCAAACGTTGCTGCTCCATCTCGTATAAACGCGCCCGCAGAATAGCCATTGCGCGCAGCTTATTTTGCAGCTGGGAACGTTCATCCTGGCATGTGACCACGATACCAGTGGGCAGATGGGTGATGCGGATGGCCGAGTCGGTCGTGTTGACTGATTGACCACCAGCGCCTTGGGAACGAAACACGTCTATTCGAAGATCGTCAGGGTCGATCTGAACCTCTACCTCCTCCATCTCAGGTAACACAGCCACAGTTGCAGTGGAGGTATGGATGCGACCACTTGCCTCTGTTTCGGGCACGCGTTGCACGCGGTGTACACCGCTCTCATACTTGAGCCACGAGTAAGCACCACGGCCCTGTACCTCGAAAATGATCTCCTTGAAACCACCAATACCGGTGGGATGGCTGTTCAAAATTTCCGTTTTCCAGCGCCGTCTCTCGGCATAGCGGCTATACATCCGATACAGATCTGCAGCGAAGAGGGCTGCTTCCTCACCCCCGGTGCCGGCGCGAATCTCAATGATGACGTCTTTCTCATCATTGGGATCCTTGGGCAACAACAAACGGCGTAAGCGCTCTATAACCGTCTCTTCCTCGCTGGTGAGCCGTTCTATCTCTTCCTGAGCCAACGCAGCCATTTCCTCGTCTGGACTGTTGTCCAGCAAGGCATGCGCCTGCTTCAGCTGGGCGTTGATACGACGGTAGTGACGATATAGCTGCACTAATTCCTCCAGCTCGGCGACCTCCTGACCATAGCGACGCAGCAGGTCAGGATCGGTG
This sequence comes from Anaerolineae bacterium, assembly GCA_036172345.1. GTDB lineage: Bacteria > Chloroflexota > Anaerolineae > 4572-78 > NAK82 > NAK82. The sequence goes on along the minus strand of JASFBB010000279.1, from coordinate 13,890 downwards.
ACCACCTGGGGATCAGCCATCAGATTATTCAGCTCCTCATAGCGGGCTTCGACCGCCGCCAAACGCTCTTGCAGTGACCTCTCCAACATCCTTCTTCAAAACCGTTCCCATCGGAGTTATCAACTTAATGATATACCTCTCGCAGCACTTCCGCAAAAGTGTTAGATGAGGGTGTTGAATGTATCTTCGTTATCATTTTATCGTGCCAATTTCTTGTGAAAATCAGAAGGGTTGGAGAACTTTTTGAACATCCTCCTGGGATAAAAAGTCGCCCTACAATCAAGTTGCATTTGTTATCACAAGGATCTTCTTATATATTATGTTTATTCTGTATTGCAAAATTGAGTTATTGTAGTATAATATTCATGCAACGTGGGTAACATCCCATGAGTGGCATACCGGCAGAGCGGAAGGGGTTCGAACCACCAAGTAAATTGGAACGAGACACAGAGAAATAGCTCCCAAGACAAGACAAAAAAGAGGGGGTGTTTCTATGCGGCACAGAAAATGGTTGCTTGTAATAGGATTGCTCCTGTTGCTTCAGGCACTCTGGGTGCCCGCTTCGTACGCAGCTCCTCCAATATCGGGCTGGGGTTGGGATGGTGGCTTCTGGCATCGTGTGGCCTGGGGCGAGTCGTTGTCCACCATTGGATGGCGCTATGGCGTCAATCCCTATAAGATTTGCGCGGTGAACGGGCTGGCCAATTGCAACTTTGTCTACGCCGGTCAGCTGCTCTGGATTCCTACCTATGGACCTTCCATGCCACCCCATTGGGGACTGTGTGGGGGATTGTGTGCGAGATGCTACACTGTGCGCTGGGGTGACACGCTGAGTGGTATTGCAAGATGGTTCGGCGTAAATGCATGGAGCATCGCACGCGCTAACCGCATTTATAACCTCAACCAAATATATGCCGGGCAAACGCTGTGCATCCCATCCTGGTGAGAATCAAAGCAGTGATCTATTAATGATAGACAACACAAACTCAAGGGTGTTGAAAAAGTTCCTCGGCTACCCAGAGTTCAGCGAGAAAATAGGGTGATAAAGAGGGTAACTTAGACGTTTTTCAACACCCTCACAAACTCAAACTTGACCACAATCCCTCTCGAACTTTTAGATAAAAAAGATCCCGCCATATTAGGGGATCTTTTTAATCCAGCAGCCTAATCCCCAAAAAATCAAAATTTGTCTTTCTTAGCATCTTACCGAGGTCTTTGGGGCAATTTCTGGTTTCCTGAGGCGAAAATTCTCTTGCCATCCCCTCTCCCTATATATAGCATATCAGGCAGTGACAACTCGCCATTTTACGAGCGATACGGGGTGGACAGGATGCAAGTGCTTATGGTCTATCCGGAGTTCCCAGACACTTTCTGGAGCTTCAAGCACGCGTTGGGCTTCGTGCGTAAGAAGGCGAGCTCCCCGCCACTAGGTTTGATTACGGTGGCTGCTATGCTGCCGCGTGACTGGTCAGTGCGTTTGGTAGACATGAATGTGAGAGCCCTCACTACCGATGATCTCACTTGGGCAGATATGGTTTTTATCAGCGCAATGACGGTGCAGCGCGAATCGGTGCGCACTGTTCTAGCCCGGTGCAGAGAAGTGGGTGTCCGGGTGGTGGCTGGCGGACCACTCTTCACCGGCGAGTACGAAGATTTCCCCGAAGTAGATCACTTTGTGCTAAACGAGGCGGAGCTGACTTTGCCCCCATTCTTAGAGGACTTAGCTCGTGGTACGCCTCAGCGCCTCTACCGCACGGACGCTTTCGCCGATATCCGTCAGACACCAGCGCCGCGGTGGGAGCTCCTTGACCTGTCTCGTTATGCCACGATGAGTGTGCAATTCTCGCGCGGCTGTCCCTTTAACTGCGACTTTTGCAATGTGACCGCGCTGTTGGGACACAAAGTGCGCACGAAAACTGCCGAACAGATTATCGCTGAGCTGGACGCACTTTATGCATTGGGATGGCGCGATGGTATCTTCTTCGTGGACGACAATTTCATCGGTAACAAGCGGCAGCTCAAGCGTGAAGTCCTTCCTGCCTTGATCGAATGGCGCAAGGATAAGGTAGGGTTGCCTTTTACCACCGAGGTCTCTATCAACCTGGCAGATGACGAGGAGCTGGTCCACCTGATGACCCAGGCTGGATTCGAGTCCGTCTTTGTGGGCATCGAGACACCCAATGAAGCGAGTTTGAGCGAGTGTGGCAAACATCAGAACCGTCACCGCGATTTACTCGCCGCCGTGAAGCGCTTACAACGCGCCGGCTTAGCGGTTATGGGTGGCTTTATTGTCGGATTTGATAGCGATACCCCGTCCGTTTTTCAACAACAGATCGACTTTATCCAGCAAAGTGGGATCGTGGCAGCGATGGTGGGCCTGCTTCAGGCGCCGGTAGGCACACGTCTGTACGAACGGCTGAAACAGGAAGGACGTCTGCTGGCGAAAATGTCCGGTGACAACGTGGATGGCTCCATCAACTTCATCCCGCGTATGAGCTTGGAAACACTACGGGAGGGTTACCGCTCCATTTTGGCACACATTTACGCGCCGGAACACTACTATGCGCGCGTGCGCACATTCCTGAGCGAGTACCAGCCGCGGCGCGTTAAAAGTCGTATTGGCATAGAGCATATTCTGGGTCTCTTGCGCACGATTTACCGGCTGGGCATTCGTGAAGCAGAACGGGTGTATTACTGGCGTCTCTTCTTTTGGACGCTATTCCATCGCCCTCGTCTTTTCCCTACGGCTATCACATTAGCGGTATATGGTTACCATTTCCGACGTATCTGCCAGGCGGTCGTTGGAACAAGCTGCCGATGACCATAAGCATGGACTTGGAGCATTTCAACACCAGAACACAACGTATCGGGCAAGGGTATCCAGATAAGTCAGGACAAATCTCAACGCAAGCTATATCCGCGACGCAGTTTCTCAGCAACGCTCACTCAGCCTGGCGGATTCTCATAGACACAAGCCCCAGCGCGATATGTACCAGATGCTCCACAGTGGAACTCCGAGAGACCGCGTCCACGTGTATGCCTTGTAGACGAGCAGCTCCAGCCGTGGGCTCGTCCAGGCATATGATCCGTGCAGCAGAGAAGACTTCGACAAATTTAGAGCGCCCCAGGTGCATAACTAATCCCTTAACAATGTGCGGGGCGGCTAGGATTACCACGTCCACCTGTTGCTCGATAGCGGATAGGATCGACTGCTCCGGTTCAATGGGCAGCATCTCGTGGAGTTCCAGAGCCTCTGCTGTCACACCTCGATTATATAGGAAACTCATCACGTCCCATGCAGCGAGTCGGTTATCCAGCACCAGTGCGCGTTGATGAGAAGAGAACTTCCCCGAAAGAATAAGGGTGGGATTGGCAACCTGCCCCAGTGCGTAGTCAGCAACCAATCCGTAAGCAGACAAGGCTTCCGCTGTCAGCTGATCCAAGGCCACGAGACGAGAGCTGCCCAGCAGGCGAGCATCGTACCCCAAGGCAAAGAGACAGGATAGGAACACACAGGCACTCTCTGAACTGCCAAAAATCAACCAATCCCAAGCTGGTCGGTAGGGAGTAGAGGATTTCAAATCAGCGAATATGGCATTCAGCTGGTCTTGCTTCCCTGTCGGCACGATGTGAGAGGGGGTTAATTCGATGGTCTCGGCACCCAACGTCCACAACGCTTGGCTGAGGCGAGATGCTTGTTGCATAGGCAATGTATTTAACACGCGCAATCCCAACAACGGGCGACGATCGGGCACATCGAACCAGCGCAGAGTCTCACGCAGCCGCACGACCTCCCCCACCACGATGACCACTGGCGGACGTAATTCGGCAGCGCGGGCCACAATGGTGTCTAGTGTGCCCACCACAGTGCGCTGTTGTGGGAAAGTGGCACGTTGGATGACGGCAACCGGTGTATCTGGTGCACGTCCATGGGCGATCAGACGCTCAACAATGTGCGGCAAGCGTTGCATGCCCATGAGAAAGACCACTGTATCGGCAAGCGCTAATCGTTCCCAGTCGCACAGAGGCGCATCCGGTGTTTCATCAGCGCGGTGGCCAGTGACGACAGCCAGGGTGCATGCTATACCGCGATGCGTAACCGGGATACCTGCAAAGGCTGGCGCAGCGATGGCACTGGTCACGCCGGGCACAATCTCGAACGGGATGCCTGCGGCAGCTAAGGCGAGCGCCTCCTCCCCACCACGCCCAAACACAAAGGGATCGCCCCCCTTGAGTCGCACCACCACTTTGCCCGCGCGCGCCCGATCGATCAAAAGGGCATTGATCTCATCTTGGGGTACGACATGACAATGGGGCTGTTTACCAACGTCGATCAACTCGGCGTGGGGAGGCGCATAGGCCAGCAATGAACGGCCAATCAACCGATCATAGACTATGACATCAGCGTGTTGAAGGCACGAGATACCGCGTATGGTGATGAGCTCAGGGTCACCTGGCCCTGCCCCCACAAGATAGACGATGCCACATTGGAGGGATCTCTCAAACATAGGAGCTCTCCAGGGGGTGTGATTGTCAAAGCAAGATCTTCCAAAGACGGGGTTAGATGGAATAGTCATATCTCGCTGGTCATTAACAAATGTTGAAGATGGGCGCGCGCCGCCTCTCGCCCTCCCTCCCGAATGACTTCCAATATGCCGGAATTGAGCGCACGCTGCAACAGAGCACGTCTTTGGGACGCAGTTTCGTCCTCACTTCGCCCAGCTAGGCGTAATGTTCCGAGCAGCTCTGCAAGGATGGCATATTCCTCTCCGATCGTCTCTTCCAGTTGCATACGCAAGTATTGCGCCAGACCTGGGCTAGCTCCCCCGCTGGAGATGGCGATTGTCAGATCGCCACGTCGCACCACAGCTGGCATAATAAAGTTGCTTAACATTGGTTCGCTCACCACATTCACCAGGCAACCAAGGTCCTCTGCTTCTTGAGCTACAGTGTGATTGACATCTGGATCATTTGTAGCAGCGATAACCAGAAAGGCACCATGCAGATCTCCCGGATGATAAGGACGCTGAACAAGAGCAACTCGTCCAGCGGCGACGTGCTCCTCCAACTCAGGTGTAATCTGTGGGCTGATAATCGTGATACGGGCATTCACCTTCAAAAGATCGGTCACTTTGCGAGCGGCAACAGCACCACCACCCACCACGACACAGAGACGTCGCTCCAGATTGACTAGGTTAATCGGGTAAGTTTTCATCGAGCATCTCCGGGACGACGATGGAGCAACCAGGCAAGGATGACCGTGAGCATTGTGGCCAATGCGCAACAAACCGCGACTAGACGCGTTGCTCGACGGATATCCTGTGCTTGGGGATGACGTAATCCCCACCCCAACCGGTAATGACCGACCTTTTCCAATTCAACACCCAGCGCACCTGCCATAGCGCTCATTGGATGGCCAGCATTGGGGCTGGCGGTTGCGGCAGCATCACGACGCCAAGTGCGCCACGCAGTCCGTGCATCCTCGCCGAGAAATAGGGCGGACAATATGATCAATAAAGCGGTTAGACGGGCAGGCAGCAGGTTGAGCAGGTCGTCCAAGCGGGCGGCCATCTTGCCCAACCATTCATATTCTGCACCCCGATATCCCCACATCGAATCGCATGTGTTGGCGAAGCGATACACCAAGGCAGCAGGTAATCCTCCCAACGCATAGTACAGCAGCGGTGCGATGACTCCGTCACATGCATTTTCGGCGACCGACTCGATGGTGGCGGCGGCCACGTGGGCACTGCCCAGTTGAGAAGTGTCGCGGCTGACAAGATGCCAACGGACCAGACGACGTGCTTCAGCCAGATCGCTGCGTTCCAGGGCCCGTTGAATCTGATGAGCTGCCTTGACCAACCCGCTGAGCGAGAAGAGCATCTTCAGCAGGACCGCCTCTCCAAGCCAGCGTAACGGAATAGGTACGTGTACAAGCACCCGTGTGATGAAATGGCCTGCCAAGTAGCTCATGATACATCCGCCCGCCACAACTGCGCTGCCGTAGAACAGGCGACCGCGTTTGGAGCGTTGAGGGGCAAAACGCTTCGCCAGCGCAATCGCCCGGCCCATATATGCCACTGGATGAAAACAGTTGGGCGGGTCACCAAGCAGCTGGTCAATAGACCATGCCAGCGCGATGGGCGGGACGGATGCAATGTTCACTGTGCGTGCTCCTCAGTCACCTCACTGCCTATCCGAGACACCTGCCTCAGCGAAGGTGGCCATTTCGTTGATAACCTTACATGCTGCCTCGACCAACGAAATACCCAACGCAGCTCCGGTGCCCTCACCGAGACGCATATCCAGGTCCATCAGCGGAGCCAGTCCCAACCAGCTGAGCATTGCCTGATGGCCGGGCTCTTGTGAGCGATGTGCCGCAATGAGATAGGGACGTACTTGTGGAGCGATGGCGACAGCGATCATCGCCGCCGCCGTCGAGATGAAACCATCCACAACCACCGGCCGACGATGTGCTGCGGCACCCAGCATGACGCCGGCCATTCCGCCGATTTCAAAGCCCCCTAACTTGGCCAACACATCCATACCATCGAGAGGATCAGGTCGATTGACGGACAGAGCACGTTGTACTGCGATAACCTTGCGAGCTAGCCCAGCTTCATCAACACCGCTGCCACGCCCCACCACTTCCGCCGCTGAGCGTCCAGTAAATGCTGCGACAATGGCAGCCGCCGGCGTGGAGTTACCAATGCCCATCTCACCAACCCCGACGATATCCAGGTTACGGGCGATTTCCGCCTCGACCACCTCGATACCGGCCTCGATTGATTGGATAGCTTGCTGGCGTGTCATCGCTGCGCCGCGCACAATGTTATGAGTGCCGGGCGCAATCTTCTTGACCACCAGCTCAGGATGCGGTTCCAAAGTTGTGGCCACTCCCATGTCCACCACCACAACTCGGGCGCCAACGTGGCGTGCTAGCACGTTAATGCCAGCACCACCGCGCAGGAAGTTATAAACCATTTGAGCGGTCACTTCCTGAGGATACGCATTAACCCCTTCTGCCACCACCCCGTGGTCACCTGCCATAGTAATGATCACTTTGTGCTCAATACGAGGTCGTGCTTGGCCAGTGATCCCGGCCAGATGGATGGACAGGGCTTCCAGTCGCCCCAGACTGCCTCGTGGCTTGGTCAAATTGTCCTGGCGCGCACGCGCCGCGGCCATAGCCGCTTCATCGAGAGGGCCGATTCGACTGACAGTTTGCTCCAGCGACATAGGTGGTGATTGATCCTCCTTTAAATTTTAATATACTCAATGCATGTGCTCAGGATGTGAACAAATTAGTCTGTATAGTTGACAGTTTGGATCTGGCCCGAATCTGCTACATAAATGACTGGATCTCCCTGATACCACTGCACGGTCCCAGTGACCTGTATTTCCTGCCCGGCTTGGTACAACAGATCGGGTGGTGTGCGGAAGATATGCCATGCTCGCGAAGGATCAACACTTTGAGGTGACCTTTGCGTTGCCAAAGCTGGGGCCCATCCGTCTCATTTTCAATGCGAACACCCCACTGCTCCCTGCAGCAATGTACACACGCCCACCACCTGTGACAGGCTGCACATTGCGCGGAAGCGATCCATTTGTGGGGACCTTGGCAATTCCGCCACTAGCTTTTGGACCCGCTCAGCCATAGATATTACCCCTCTCTGACGAGCCACCATCTAATTCCGTCTTGCTAACCCTTTTCCTTAAGATCTATCCATCCCAGATTCATATGAGAGAGCTCCGAGACGCGAACTACAAGATAACTCTCCCTGCCGCAACAACGCCGTGTCGGGTGGACTGACAGCTCCCCCGCCAACCAAGCGATGAGTGTGCACGGCCAAGGACGGAAACCGGCGGGCGATATACGCTGTCACTGCCGCGACATCTGCCCTCGCGGCGTCCAACAAGAGCCCCAGCAAAGTGCCGCTATGAGCACGGCAAACCCCCAGAGCGCTCACGCTTTTGGCGAGTTTCAACGTGTCTTCCAGCCAGGGATTGGGCAGGATTGCCTGGTGTAGGCGGCTGCTGAGACTAGCTGCTTCGCCCAGCATCTCCCAATCGCCCTTATGAAGTGACCACCGTAACATATCGAAAGCTCGACGATGCTCGCTTGCAAGGCGTCGCAAAGCAGCAAGGTGATCACAACGGTTGAACGCAATAGTATCCACCTCACCACCTGGATCGACGACGACTACGTACAGCGGGGGTGCATCGGCCAATGTCTCATAGAATTCACCGCCTCGGTGGGCGAACAGGGTCAGGCCGGGAAAAAGCGTGCTATCGCTAGGTTCGATGGACACCGCCAGCCATGCTGCCTCCAACGGTGTGAGCTCACACCCGTAGGCGCGTCCCAACGCGTATAAAGTGGCGCCCACATCAGCAGTGCTCGTGCCATACCCACGACCGACCGGCAACGGCGAGACGAGATGGAGAGCACCTCCCCTTGACCAACCCAGGTGACGCAGACCAGCTTGCAAGGCAGCCACCGATTTGAAGCGTTCTACCGGCACCCGCCAGTGTGGCCCCTGATCTAGTCGCACCGTCGCGACGCTGTATACATCAACCGGGCATGACACCAGACACGGAATGCCGTCTAAAGAGCCCTGGACCAGTTCACCGCACGTTGCCGGAACAGCGGCATATCCAATGCGTTCTGTTGAGACAGGGTCGTCCATCCTGATATTCCTCAGAACTCGACCCCTGGTTGTCCTAGCACACCGCTCTGATAGGGGTGTTTCACTTCAACCATTTCGGTGACCAAATCGGCAAACTCTATTAACGCCGGGGGAGCATACCGCCCGGTGATGATGAGGTGCAAGCGAGCCGACTTATGTTCGGCGATCCAGCCGATAACCGCCTCGGTGTCCAGCCAACCGAAATGTAGCGGGTAGGTGAACTCGTCCAGCAGCATCATGTCATACATGTCGCTCGCTATTTTCTCTTGGCAAAGGGCCCAACCTGCTTGTGATGCTTCTCTGTCGCGTTGGGAGTCGGCTCCGACACGGCAGAACCCGACACCCGTGGCGTGCCACTCAATGCCCAGTTGCTTAGCTGTCTTCACCTCGCCCCAGCGGTCAGTTGCCCGTTTGATGAACTGTACGACACAGACACGCTGCCCGTGACCGTAAGCACGCATCAACATCCCCAACGCTGCGGTAGTCTTGCCCTTGCCGTTGCCCGTGTGAAGAATGACCAAACCTTTGCGTACCAAGCTCATAAGTGATCCCTACGCACCTAAGATAGCATATAACCGTTCCATATCGAGAGCACTCTCCACAATGTCCGCCAGTGCGTCAAAGACGTCTTGCCGAGCTTTTGGGGAGCTCTCTTCGATTCGTGTCTTCCATCCCAGGCTGGCTAACCAGGCCCAGCGCAAATGGGTATTATCAAACAGACCGTGTATATAACACCCCCAGATTCGCCCGTCGACACTTATGGCACCATCAAGAACCTCAACTGGGACATTGCTGCGCCGCGTGATACATAGCCATGGTTGACCTCTTTGTCTGTCAGGGTCTGAAGCGGCGGTCACGGTACATCCCACATGGATTTCATAACCATACATGGTGGTCCCCGACAGGGGTGAGAGCCACGCGGGCCCCTCCAAGATACGTGCCGCCACACGGTGGGTGGCCTTGTCTGAAGCGAAAGTTGTCTCCACCGGCAACAAGTCTAGCCCGGTAACTTCTTCCTCCGGTGACTCGATGTGCATAGGATCGCGGATTACCCGTCCGAGCATCTGATAGCCACCACAGATGCCAACCACCGCCCCCCCGCGCGCTGCAAATTCTCGAATCGCGTCGGCGAGTCCTCGAGTGCGCAGCCATTTTAGATCGTCTAATGTGCTCTTGCTCCCGGGTAAGATGATGGCGTGCGGTGAGCCAAGCGCCTCCGGACTGGCAACATAGCGCACATGGACACCGGGTTCGCCCACCAAGGCGTCGAAGTCATCAAAGTTGGAGATGCGGGGCAGCCGGATCACTACAATGTCAACCTCGCCTGAGGGCAAGGTCGTTTGTGTTATACGGAGATCCAGCAGGTATTTGCGTTCCTCGATTGCCACAGCGTCCTCGTCGGGAACGCGCACGCGGTCTAAATAAGGCACAATGCCAAGCACAGGGATGCCGCTGCGTTCTTCCAGGATGCGCACTCCTTCGGCAAACAGAGAAATATCACCCCGGAACTTATTGACGACCGTAGCACGTACCAGCGCCCGTTCTTCCGGTGGCAGCAGCCAGAGGGTGCCTAACAATTGGGCAAAGATTCCCCCTCGGTCAATGTCACCGACCAACAAGACAGGTGATTGTGCATATCGCGCGACCGCCATGTTTACCAGATCGCCAGCTTTTAAGTTGAGTTCCGCCGGACTGCCCGCCCCTTCGATGATCACCAGATCGTAATCAGCACGCAATCGGTCCAGCGCCGCGGTGACGGAAGGCCATAGCTGAGGTTTATAGTGATAGTACTCCCGCGCAAACACCGTCCGCCAGACGCGTCCGTTGAGCACCACTTGACAACGCGAGTCTGCCTCCGGCTTCAACAGAATGGGGTTCATCTCGGCTTGGGGCTCGATCCCAGCAGCCATGGCCTGTACAGCCTGTGCCCGACCGATCTCACTGCCATCTGGGCAGACTGCGGCATTGTTGGACATATTTTGCGCCTTGAAAGGCGCAATGCGCATCCCTCGCCGGGCAAAAATGCGGCAGAGAGCGGTGACCAACAAGCTTTTGCCGCTCGAGGATGTGGTCCCTTGCACCATTAATGTCCTAGCAATTCGCAATGTATTGCCTCCCGTAAGCCGCCTTTTGCTGCGTAGCGCAATAGCTCACAACGAAACCGAGCCCTCATTCTGCAATATATTACGCCGTTCGTCGGTTTGGCCTCCATTATATTGAAAGGAAGGGGTAAGTGCGCGCAATACGGCGATCAAGCGGGCATTTTCCTCGGGACGCCGCGGTGCAATGCGCACATAGGCCGGCAGTCCGAATGATGCACAGTCGCGCACCAGGATATTGTGTCGCAACAACGCGCTTCGAAATGCGGCTCCATTCCCCACATCCATCAGAAAGAAGTGCACTGCCGAAGGCAAGAGCCTCCAACCCAGTGCCTGAATCTCATCTTTCAAGATACGCCCGGCACAATGCAGCGCCTCTATGCTTCGACGCAAATGCTCCTCGTCGGACAGGGCTGCCAATCCGGCTGCCTGTGCCAATGCGTTCACATTCCAGGCCGGTCGCACGCGCTTGAGCGCCTCAATCACCACCGTATCCCCGACAGCATATCCCAAGCGCAGGGCGGCCAGGGCATAATCTTTGGTCATCGAGCGCACCACCAGCAGGTTCTCACAGCGCAATGGAATAGCCGATTGAAATCCTATGGCAAAAGCATGGTAAGACTCGTCTGCGACGAAAAGGGTGTCGGGATAGGAAATGCACCATCTTCCCAAAGCTTGAGGTGCCAAGAGCGTGCCCGTCGGATTATTGGGATTACAGATGAAAACCAAACGTGGCCGCAGCTGCCGCAATAGATGGGCTATTTCTTCCTCTGCTATCGCGAATTCGTCTTCGGCACGTGCTGTCCAGTGGTGTACCTTGGCACCTTGCAGATATGCTAAACGAGCATATTCGCCAAATGAGGGGGACAGCACGAGGACAACATCGCCTACGCTCAAATAAGCAACTGCAATTAACCAGAATAGCTCGGCTGCGCCATTGCCCACTACGATACACTCAGGTGGCACCAGGAGACGCTCCGCCAAAGCGCGCCGCAGCGTAAGCGCTTCCCGATCGGGATAGCGATCCAAGGGGATCCTTGCCAGGGCTTGCTGCACGCACGGTGAGGGTCCGAAGGGATTGCTGTTGACACTGAAGTCGAGCACTTCTTCCGGTGTCAGCTGGAGCATCTCTAGTTCGGCATAGTCCAACCCTCCATGATAGGCCGGCGGTGCATAATACACTTCCGGACGTGGCGGAGGGGCTGCCATTGACGAGCCAGAGTGATCGGTTATGCATTCCATCCTTGTTGCCACTCCCGACAGCGATCAAGCCAACGTGTAACCATCTCCGGGCGCGCGGCAAAATGAAGGTGGATATAAGAAGCCAGCAAATTGCCATGCGCGAAACCCTCTTGACGTGGTCGCTCCCCCTGGAGGGTCACAGTATCGTAGGCAAATGGAACTTCATCGGGCAGGTCTACCCAGTCCGAGTAGTGAAACTCATGTCCGCGCACCTGGACTCCCTTGGGCTGCAGGAGTGTGGATTGGCGCGCCGTGGCGATGCGATAACCCATGACGAGCTGTTTTCGCATCCGTGTGCACCCGGGGAGCACGCCGGCCATTGGATACTTGCGGTTATGGTGATCTGTGATACTGGCGGTGAGCATCATCAGCCCGCCGCACTCAGCGTAGATGGGCATATTCGCTTCAGCCGCGGCCCGGATCTCGCCAAGCAGGGAACGATTATCGGCCAGCTGCTCGGCATACAATTCTGGGTAGCCGCCGCCCAAGTACAAGCCGGAGATGCCCTCCGGCAGCCTGGAAGAACGCAAGGGGCTGAAAAAGACCAGCGAGGCGCCTGCCTGGCGCAACAAATCAAAATTGTCTTCATAGTAGAAGCAAAACGCTTCGTCGTATGCCACTGCCACACGCACCTCTGCCCCACTGTGGACGGGCATAGGTTCGGAATCTGCCGGGATGGAGAGCGACGGAGCTGCGCGTGCGACCGACTCAATGCGCTCCAGATCTATTTCTTGACGTATCAGCGTGGCCGCATCACGCAGAAACGCCTGTACTGCCGCCTGACGTTCCACAACGGTGTACAGACCCAGATGACGTTCTGGGATGTGCAATGCTGTGAAACGAGAAATGCATCCCAACACCGGAAGGCCTGTCCCTTCGATGGCCTCGCGCACCCAGTGGGCGTGGCGGGCGCTGCCCACGTTGTTGCAGATCACGCCGGCCAGGCGCAGATCAGGGTCATATAAGTGATAACCAAGCGCCATAGCAGCAGCACTGCGCGCCATCTTCGCGACATCTAACACCAGCACCACAGGCGCTCGCAACAATTTGGCAATTTCAGCAGTGCTGCCCTCCTCTCCACGCCCATGATAACCATCGAACAGACCCATAACCCCTTCAATGACTGCGATGTGTGCCCCAGCTACAGCACGCGCGAAGCTGTCTAACACCACGCTGGACGAAACCATCCAGGTGTCCAGATTGCGCGCTGGACGGCCGGTAGCCGCAGTATGGTAACCGGGATCTATGTAATCTGGCCCCACCTTGAACCCCTGGACAACGGCACCCGTCGCGCGCAGCGCCGCCATCAGTCCGCTGGCGATGGTGCTTTTGCCGCTGCCGCTCGCCGGTGCCGCAATCACCAGACGCGGAATATCAAGCACTATGTCCATCTCTCCTCGTATGGACGATCACCAGCGAGAGATAGTGCACCGTTTGGCCGCGCAATGCGCTTAACGGACGCACGATGCGCGCATTGGGAAGGGTGGCGCGTTCTACCAGGATTGCCCGTTCATCCAAGCCCAGCTCTTGAACAAGATCAATAAGCGTATCCAATGTGCGATTCACCTTAAGCAATACCACGGTATCGAAATTCTCGAACACCCAACGTAGCGTAGCGCCTTCTTCGAAAACGGCGGGCAGCACAGCTAGACGCTGCTCCGCGCTCACTAGAGGTATAACTGCCTGCGCTGCCGCAGCGGTAATAGAGGAAACACCTGGTATCACCTCAACCGGAACGCCCGAAGGTAAGCACGACAGGATATAGATGAAAGTGCTGTGTAACAAAGGGTCTCCTTCGGTGAGAAATGCGACATCTTGCCCGATGCGCAGACGTTCCAGGATAATTTCCGCAGCAGAACGGC
>JASFBB010000278.1:0-20182 GCA_036172345.1 Anaerolineae bacterium | reverse complement strand
GGCTGGAGCCCTAAGGCAGGGCATCTGGGCGATGGCCCGGCCAGCGCAAGCTTGAGGAGCGTGGGAGAATGGCAATAGGGCACCTTGAGAGTCTCTAACAGGGGGCAACAACGTGATCTACCCGGATAACTCCTACTCGATCGGGCACACACCGCTTGTGCGCTTGAACCGCATCGCTGGCGCTACAAAAGCCACCTTGTTGGCGAAGATCGAAGGTCGCAACCCGGCCTACTCGGCGAAATGTCGCATCGGCGCTGCCATGGTCTGGGAAGCAGAAAAACAGGGCCTTCTCGGGCCGGGCGTAGAGATCGTCGAACCCACGAGCGGCAATACCGGCATCGCCTTGGCCTACGTGGCTGCTGCCCGCGGCTACAAGCTCACAGTGATCATGCCCGACACCATGAGCGTCGAGCGACGCCGTGTCCTTCAGGCGTTTGGCGCAAACCTTCTCCTCACCCCCGGAGCCGAAGGCATGAGGGGAGCGGTGCGCCAGGCGGAGGAGCTCGTAGCCAGTGACCCCAAACGCTACTTCATGCCTCAACAGTTCAAGAACCCGGCCAATCCGGAGATCCATCGCAGGACCACCGCCGAGGAGATCTGGCGGGATACGGATGGCCAGGCGGATATCCTGGTGGCAGGCGTGGGCACCGGTGGTACTATCACCGGGGTGGGAGAGGTGATCAAGGCACGCAAGCCCTCTTTCAAGTGCATCGCTGTCGAACCGGATGCGTCGCCGGTGCTTTCCGGCGGACAGAGAGGACCTCATCCCATCCAGGGTATCGGGGCCGGGTTCATTCCTGAGGTACTGAATACCAAGATCTATGATGAGGTCATCCGGGTGAAAAACGAGGATGCCTTCGAGACGGCCCGGCGGATGGCACGTGAAGAAGGTCTGTTGGTCGGCATTTCATCGGGAGCGGCAATGTGGGCCGCGCTACAAGTCGCTCGGCGGCAGGAAAATGCAGGCAAGATGATCGTGGTGATCATTCCCTCGTTTGGCGAACGGTATCTCAGCACAGCGCTGTTTGCTGACCTGGCAGGATAACCCTTGTGCGATTCAGCGCACGGGGAAGAAGTTCACGCCCACGCAGCCAGGGCCGGTATGCACGCCCAACGCGGGTGACAGCTGGGTGACCAGAACCTCAACACAATCAAAAGCAGCAAGCACCAACTTCAAAAGCGCCGCTGCTCGTTCAGGAGCAGCGGCATGCGTTACGGCAACCTTGATGGGCATTTGAGCTGCACCCCGCTCCGCCATCAGGCCAATCATCTTTGTCATAGCATGTGAGATGCTCCGTGCCGTACCCACCGGCACAATGATGCCTTCTTGCATACTGATGATAGGTTTCACATTCAGCAATGTTCCCACCAGATGCTTGGCTCGTCCAATGCGCCCACCCAAGTATAGATAGCGCAACGTGTCGGCCGTCTTGAGCATACATCCGGCCTGGCTGACGCGCTGCGCTGTTGCGAGCACTTCTTCGACCCCCGCACCGCTCTGTGCAACGCGAGCGGCCTCGACGGCTGCCCACCCATGCACCATAGCTACCTGCAACGTATCTAACACGTGAACGCGCAGGTGGGGAAATTGCGTAGCGGCGATCTCCCGTGCAATCTGGGCAGACTGATAAGCCCCGCTTCCCTTGGAGGTCATAGTCAGTACCACGACCTGGGAAGCGCGTGCTGAAACTCGTTCGAAAGCTCGCAAATAATCACCCGGGCCAGGATTAGCCGTTGTCGGCAACTGCGTCGCCGAGGGAAGCCATCGGTAGAATTCCCCGGCCGCGATGTCTATCTCATCACGCAGCGTTTCGTGTCCGCGATGGATGTAATAGGGCACTAACTCAATCTGGAGACTCTCCACTAAGGCACGGGGAATGCTGGCACAGGTGTCGGTCACAACCGCGATCATAGTTCTATCAATCTCCTGCTCGAAGCGGAAAATAACTGACACCGATCATACCCGGGCCAGTATGCACACCTAAGGCAGGAGAGGTTTGGGTGATAAATGTCTCACGGCAGTCGAATGTCCTGGTGACCAGCTCAAGCAATGCGGCTGCACGGTCAGGGGCTGCATTATGGGTAATAGCTACCTTGATAGGCCCCTTACCGGCGCCCCTATCCGCCATCATCTCCACCATCTTGCGGTACGCCTGTTCAATGCTGCGTGCCTGCCCCATAGGGACCACAATGCCATCAGCCATACTGACAATGGGTTTGATGTTGAGCAAAGTGCCTACCAAGTGCTTCGCTTTTCCGATGCGGCCCCCAAGATAGAGATAGCGGAGCGTGTCAAACGCTTGAAGCATCAACCCAGAGCGTGCCACATAACGGGCTGTCTCGGCGACCTCTTCCAAACTACCCTCTTGCTGCGCGACATATGCCGCCTCAACGGTGGCCAACGCATGCACACCTGAAACCTGCAAGGTGTCGATCACTTCGATCCGAACACCTGGCATGCGTGCCTCGGCCATCTCCCGCGCCACACATCCCGCTTGATAGGCGCCACTTCCCTTAGAGGTCATATGGATGGAAACGATCCCCGTAGCACGTTGCGCGGCGCGCTCAAAAGCTTGTAAATAGTCGCCTGGCCCCGGATTAGCAGTCGTGGGTAATTTCTGGACCGATGGCAGCCAGCGATAAAACTCCTCTGGGGAGATGTCGATCATATCGCGCAAGGTTTCACCTTCCCGGTGGATGTAGTAGGGTACGATCTCGATTTGGAGCGACTCAACCAGACGTTGCGGAATACTGGCACACGTGTCAGTAACTACAGCTATCATCGTTTACCTCTTAGTCATCTTGGTATCAAGACACCGGATAATGCATCCCATTCTATCTTGGGGCTATGAATTCGGCAATTTTAAAGTGGGAGGGAATGTTTCTTGGAAAAAACAGGTTGCAATTTGACAAGAAGTGTGCTATACTAACATTACGTAAACTATGAAGCGTCCTGATAAAGTGGCAGATCTCATTAGCGCCCTGAAGGCGCAGCATCCTATCCTGCGCTGGCAGGCGGTTGCGCGCCTTGCTGAGGCAACACGTCAATCCCGCGCTGATGTGTTGACAGCTCTTGAAGGAGCTCTTCAAGATGAGCACCCCTTTGTGCGCTGGCAAGCTGCGACGGTGTTGGTACGAGCCCGAACTCCCGAAACTAAAGCGATACTGCAGCGTGCCATGACCGAAGGTCCTCCGCTCGCGCAAGCGGCCGCCATCGATGCGCTGACCCAGATGCACCAAGCGGAGGTGTCCGGTCTGCTGCGTGCGCTTGAACATCCCGATGCAATGGTGCGCCAAAGTGCCGTCGAGGCGCTTATCCGCCAACAGGTGCGTGCAGCGGTGCCCCGCCTGATGGAGCTGCTGCGCGATCCGGCTCCCGGCGTACGTAGAGCCACTGTCAGCGCCTTTGCACGACTATGGGATGAGCGCGCCATCCCATCGTTGATCGAGCGACTTGAGGACGAATCTCCACTGGTGCGGCGCAGCGCAGCCTATACATTGGGGGCACGTCGCGTGCGCGCGGCGTTGCCGGCTCTGCTCAATGCTCTGGACGATCCCCAACCCGAGGTACGTTATACGGCTGCTTGGGCACTCGGCCGACTCGGAGCGTCAGCCGCTATACCTCGTCTGGAGAGACTGCTCAACGACACTGCTCTGGACGGTATGCTGGCCACTGAGGCAGCGCGAGCCCTCGCGGCAATCGCTTGCCGAGGATGGCGACGACTAGGTTGTCTGTTCAGACGAGATCGCCTGCCACGACCACTTAGCACGGAAGGTAGATGAGATGACCATGCCAAGTGGGAGCTTATCAGAGTGGATCGCGCACCAATTGGTTCGCTGGCGACTCTCCGTTCCCGCCGTCGCGTTTCTGTATGCACACAAGCCACTCGGCTTCATAGGTGCTCAACTGCTCCTGGTCTTACAACCGTTTCTGGATATTCTAGTTCCGTGCCGCTGGATTGACGGAGGAATAGCATTATTGACAGATCAAAAACAGTGGGATGCTCTGTTGCATCGACTGGAATCCTCCCAGCTCGGAGTGTCCAGAACGAGTTCGCATCAGCGCGAGCGCCGATGGTGAGACATGAACGAGACCCAACGCATGCTATTAGGATTGTTGCTCGTTTTTATAGTGACACTCGTGATCGGCAGGTATCGAACAGCTCGGTGGCGGCCTGCTGAATGGCGGGCTATCTTCGCCTTTGATCGATTAAACAAGGCTATACAGCGCGCTATTGAGCAGGGTCGTGCGCTCCATGTCACGTTAGGCAGAGGCAGCCTATGGACCGGGGCGGCAATGGATAGCTTGGCAAGCGCAGAGGTGCTAAGGCCCATAGCGAAACATTTAAGTTTGACCGGTCAGATGCCGCTCGTGACCACGGGGGACGCAACGTTGCATCTATTGGCGGAAGACCAAGTACATCGCATCAGACGTAGCCTTGCCACCGGTCTCCCGCAGGCAAAGCCGGATGTCCGCTGGTTGACGGCAACACCGACGGCATATGCCGCGGGCGTTATGGGTATCCTGGCTCGGGAGTCGGTTGAAGTGAACGTGATGACCGGGTTCTTCGGCGCAGAATATCTACTGATGGGCGAAGCAGGTGTCCAACGGGTGGGGGTACAGCTGGGCGGCGCCAGCGAACCCGCTGTGTTGCCCTTTGTGGTCACCACATCTCGGGCGGCCCTTCTAGGCGAGGAGCTGTATACAGCAGGAGCATATCTGGCACACAAGCCGTGGCATCTGGGCAGCTTGTGGGCTCAAGACATACTACGTTGGCTCATTGCAGTACTGGTGCTCGTCGTTGTGATCATAAACACCTTGTTATAGAGGTGCGATAGACCTATCTGCATGCTCTTGTCTCGGTCGAGGAGGTGTCTTTTGCTAGGCCGGCTGGTCTCGGTGTCGGTGGCGATGGGGGTGGGATTATTGGTATTGGCCGACTATTTTGTCGCGGATGTGCAACTGGATGCCTTGGCCAACCGATTAATCTACATCGCCTCCATCGTGGCCGCTTTTGCGCTGTTCTTGGGGCTGGCCAATCTGACCCGTTTCCATCTGAACCGGGTTCGTGCCCGTAGCCCGGAACGCCCGTATAGTCTTATCCTGCTGATAGCGCTGACGGCTTCCATAACGTTAGGTTTTGTCAGTGGCGGGCCTACGTCGCAATGGATGCAATACTTGTTCGAGAACGTATTATCCCCCATGCAGGCAGCTCTCTACTCACTGCTGGCCTTCTTCACCGTCACGGCAACCTACCGTGCTTTTCGCGTTCATAACGTCGAGAGTGCCTTGTTCGTGATCTTTGCCGTAGTTGTGTTGCTCGGTCAGACACCGGTAGGAGCCCTGTTGTGGGAAGAACTGCCCACAATCAAGGATTGGATCTTCGATGTGCCTGTTCTGGCCGGCACACGGGGCATCCTTCTTGGAGTGGCTCTGGGCACCCTTGCCACCGGGATACGCGTGTTGCTCGGTGTGGACCGGCCGTATGTTGATGAGACAGGGAGAGATACACATGGCCATCTGCCCTAACTGTGGCGCACTAAACCAGGCAGGCAGCACTACTTGCGTGCAGTGCGGCAAGCCTATGGAAGTGATCCCGAGTTGGCTGGAGCTTCTCCTCGCACGGTATGGTGAGACCATGCCCACCTTTGAGGGTATTTTGGTCAAACGTGCACCTTCTATCGCCCCCACAGAACCCTTCACCGCACAACGCGCTTCTTCTAGCACCGCTCAGCTCTCGACATCCACTGAGCTCGAGGATGAAAAACTGCTGAACGAGATCGAGAAGCTCAAGCGATCGATTAAAGAGCAACCTGCGGAGACACAGCAACCTGAGGAAACAACCGTTTCGGCTGCGTTACCTACAGCCTCCAAAGGGGTGGACGATTGGTTGGCAGAGCTGCGCGCTTTGCAGGAGAAAGCCGCTTTAGATTCGACCCCAGCAATGCCCTCGGAAGCAGGTGCATTGGAGGCAGCGCAACAAGCACCATATGAAGTGCTTCCAGGGGAAGAAGATTCATCACCATCTCCCGAATTTCTTGGTGAGACGACCCCGAGTGAATCGCCCGGCATTACCCAAGCAGGGCCTCCAGCACCCTCGATAGAAGAGAGGCTCGGCATGCTGGTAACACCCCCAGATACAGCGGAAAGCGTCCCCGAGAACTCTGCTCCAGAATGGCTGCGTGAGTTAGGCCTGGTACAGCCAGAGCAACCTCCCGCGCCTTCGAGTGGTGATTCGGTCCAGGCGAGCGAAACGTTGGGTCCCTCGCCCGTCGCAGAAGCGGACATAACTGGAGAACCCAGTGGGAGCCCTCCCGATGAAGAGATACCGGACTGGCTGAAACGCCTCATCGCCATCTCTTCCCAGATACCCGAGTCGCCCCCACCCAGTGAGGTTGCCGAGCCGATGCAAGCGCTTGCGCACGAGGAAGCGGAAACGCCCCCAGTCGCCGAACCAACCCCCGGAGAACCGCTGCCCGATTGGTTACGCGAGTTGGAAGCAATACAGACAACCCAGCTTAGCACAACGATGCCCCCCGAAGGAGAGGAGATCACCCCACCACGATTTGAAGAAAGGGCGACTATAAGCGCAGAGGAGATATTTATTCCGCCTTTACCCAAAGTAGAAGAGGGCACTGTTCCCACCGCTCAACAGGAAGAACCGTCACCGACCGTCGGTGAAGAACATCCCGCTGAATGGCTGGCCGAACTAGAGGAATTGATAGAACGTCCACCCACTTCACAGCCGACACCATTTCCTGTCGAAGAAGAGGTGCCTGATTGGTTGCGCGAGCTGGCGGCGGAGAAGCCCGAAGCCAAAACCGAGCCTCAAGCGACTGTGGCACAGGAGACCCCCCAACCGGAACCGGCCGAACTGCCAGAGTGGATCAGTCAGTTGCGACCGACAGAGCGTATCGCCGAAATGCCCCCTGCCGAACCGATCGCCACACCTCTCGAAGAGACAGCTCCGACAAGTGGGCAGGACGTGATCGAAACATTGCGTGCCCGTTTGGGCATTCCCCAAGTGCCCGACGTTGAGGGCGCTGAGATGTTTCATGAGATCGTGAGCGAACCGGCCGAAACGACTCTCACCCCTGTCCTGGAGGAAGTGGAACCGACGCCACAGCGCAATTCTATCACGGTTATCATTTGGGCATTGGTTTTTGCAGCTATCTTATTGGGGATCGCCATCCTGTCGCTCGCTCTGCTGGCGCGCATCCAGGAAATGTTGGGAGAGGTCGCTTTCCAGCACTTTTTGAACACCCCGGCAGCAGCCGGATTGGTTGCTTCATTAGAACAATTTCGCAAACCCATCACCGCGATACGCCAAGGCGACGTTGTGTTGCTCAGTATCGACTACACCCCCGCTACTGCCGCGGAGATGCAGCCGTTAGCCTCAGTTGTGCTGCACGACCTGCTTGAGCGCCGCGCACGGGTGTTGACAGTGAGCTTGCAACCCGAAGGGGCCCCCTTGGCGCAGCGCCTGCTGGACGAAACAGATCGCCCGTTTCCTTACGGAAAACATACTTTGAATCTGGGCTACCTTCCCGGCGAAGCAATAGGGGTGCGCAGCCTAGCGCGCCTGCCCGATCGACAGCTCTATGCACCGATCGGTGATGCGTGCCAATCGCTGGGCGAATGTCCTGGCTGGCATGACATACGTGGGATCGAGAATGTAGCGCTCTTTATCGCCATAGCGGACTCGGGCGATTCCGTACGCTGGTGGATAGAGCAGCTCCCTGTTTTGTCCCCCAATGAACTCCCACTGTTGGCTGCCGTAAGTGCTGCTGCGCTGCCTACTGTGCGCCCTTATCTCATTCCTGCCTCGGCAGCGCCATCGCGATTGAGTGGACTCATTGGGGGGATGATGGCAACGGCTGCTTACGAAGTGTACTCTGGTAGGCCAGGGCGTGCACTGAATATGGTGGCAGCTCAGTCAGCTGCTCATTTAGGCTTGGTAGCTGTAGCATTGGCCGGCATCTTTGCAGGAATTCGGTCGCGGACAGGGCACTGTTGAGCGCAGAGACAATCATCGCCGCCATCTTGACGTTTATGATATGGTCATACGTCTTAGGGGACAACCCAGCCTTTCGCATCGCCGAACATCTACTGGTCGGCACAGCAGCAGGGTATGTCGTCATCGTTGCATGGTTCCATGTGATCCAGCCCGCCTTACACGAGATGTGGTCACAACCCAGCCTGGCGACTGCATTGCCGTTCGTCCTGTGCGCCTTGCTCGTGGTGCGCAAATGGCCGTCTATGAGACCCTGGGCTGCTGCCTCGCTAGCGCTCTTGGTAGGTGTGGGCAGCGCACTGGCTATAGGAGGAACTTTGTTCGGCACCTTGTGGTCACAAGTGTTGGCAACCGCTAGCTTGTCGCTGAATCCGGCGGACTTTAGCGGATCCCAAATGTTCTTGACCAGCAACTTTTTCTGGCAAAATCTGGCGATTCTGATCGGAACGATCGGCACGTTCTGTTACTTCGCGTTTCGCGTTCGTCCAGGGGGGCCACTGCGCGATCTGCGCGCCGCTCTCATCCGCTTCTGGAGCGGGATTGGGCTCTGGATGATCATGATGACGCTGGGAGCGTTCTTCGCCAATGCAGCGATGTCGCGGTTCACATTGCTCATCGACCGCGTGCAATGGCTTTTGGGGATATTCGGATTGAGGTGACCATTGAAGAAGCAGAGCCACAGCCTTTTGGTCGCCGATATCGGTAGCACGATGACCACCGTAGCGCTTATCGAACGGGTCAACGGTCGATATCGTTTTGTGGCACGCGGTGAATCGCTCACCACGCATAGATGGCCGTGGTCGGACGTGACGATCGGCATCTGCGCAGCCGCGCGCCAGATCGAAGGGCTGGTAGGACGTGCCCTCCTCCGCGATGACGGGACGCTCATCCAACCACGCACGACCCACGGGGATGGAGTGGACGAATTTGTGGCAGTGAGCAGCGCAGCGCCCCCTATGCGCGCCGTTTTGGTCGCACTGACACGTGATATGAGTTCGCGTAGTGGGCGTCGCGCGCTCGCCGGTGTGACCGGTGTGCAGCTGGTGGGCAGCTTTGCTCTCGACGACGGGGTGGAATGGCGGGATCCCAATACTTGGCTGACCGCCCTGCGGCGTGCACATCCAGATCTCGTGCTCATCGTGGGAGGATGTGATGGTGGCGCCAGCCAACCAATGCTCGACCTGATCCACCTCGTTGCCCTGTACAATCGATTATTGCCTCCTGCCGAGCGCCCGCTGGTGTGTTACGCTGGCAATGCACAGCTTGGCGAAGCAGCCGCGCAGGCTTTCGCCGGATCGGGAGAGTTACGTGTGATGGCCAATGTGCGCCCATCTCCAGAGGCCGAGAACATCCTCCGGACAGCACAGGACATTGAGGCGCTCTACCGAGAACGTCGGTTGATGCAAACGCCAGGGATGACGCGCGTGGCCGAGTGGGCTGGAGAAGCGGTGGTACCAGCTGCGCGCTCCTTTGGCCAGCTGATCCACTATGTGGGCGAGCGTTACGCGCTGAACGTGATCGGCCTTGATGTGGGCAGCGGTCAAACAACCGTGGCATCCTGTTATGGTAGGACAAGCGACGACGCTTCTACACCTCAGAGAGACGAGGATGCTATGCATCTAACGGTGCGCACCGACCTGGGAGTCGGGTGGAATGCCCCATCTGCACTGCGACAAATTACCCCGGAACAGATCACGCGTTGGCTGCCGGAAGAAGTGGATGCCGATCAGATGCAAGAGATATTGCTCAACAAAAGCTTACATCCCCAAAGTGTGCCGGCCGAGACGACAGAATTGTTTGTAGAGTATGCCCTCGCGCGCGAGGTGATGCGCATCGTGTGGGCAGCGCATCGCGAGGTCATTTCGGCCAGAGGGTGGGATTTGATTCTGGGCAGTGGCCGTACTCTGACGCGCCCCCCCGCGCCCGGTTATACTGCCCTGTTGCTATTGGACGCATTGGAACCAGTCGGGGTCACCAAGCTGGCCCTTGACATGTGTAATATCGCCAGCACGTTAGGGGCACTGGCAAAACACAATCCGCTCGCCGCCGCGGATGTGGTAGAATATGACGCTTTCTTAACATTGGGCACCTTAGTGGCGACCTCGGGTTGTGCCGCTCCTGGAGATATTGCCGTGCGCTTAAGAGCACAATGCCATGGTGGAAGCACCCTTGAGGAAGCAGTGCCAGGAGGAGTGTTACGAATCGTGCCCCTGCCTCCTTATCGCTCGGGCACACTGGTTTTGCGTCCGGCTCGGGGAGTCGATGTGGGAGTGGGGCGGGTCGGTACGAGCGCTGTCATAGAAGCGGAGGGAGGCACATTGGGCATCCTAGTGGACACACGTGGACGTCCCCTGCTTCTCCCAACAGAGACGCAGGCACGCTGCCGGATGATGCGCAGCTGGTTAGAGGATGTGCTGCCCAAGCAGCTCCATCCAGCCCGGACACAAGCTGCTTCGGAGAGAACACTATGTGCTGCGTAAGAGCGCCAACGATGGAGCGATAGGGATGACTGCCAGCAAAGCAAGCGCATTATCGAACGGAGCACCACTTGTGCCCGTCATCCGATGCGAAGATCGGGCTCGCGTTCGTGTCGAACGCGCCTTGCCTATGACGGCGGAGGTGCTTGTCCAAGAGGGTGAACAAGTGAAGGCGACGCAGGTGATAGCGCGTGCCTCAGATGAGATACCTCGTCGCGTGCATGTCGTAGATGTGGCGGGGATGTTAGGCCTACCTACGCGCGACGTGTCGTCGGTCATGGTGAAGCAACGGGGCGAGCAGGTACACGTGGGCGAAATAATCGCCGTGCAGCGCAGCGTCCTGCCGTTTGCTTATCGCGCATATCGTTCACCGATCAATGGTCGGCTGAGGACGGTTTGGTACGGTTGGGCAGTGATCGAAACCGATGGAGTCCCAGATGTTTTGGATATCCTGGCCCAAGTGGATGGGAACATTGTTGCCGTGGTGCCAGGCAGCCATATAACCATAGAGACCGAGGCTGCCTACATCGAGGGGGTCTGTGGCATTGCCGGAGAAGCGTATGGAGTGCTGCAGCTCATTCGCGAGACCTCATCAGCCCAGCTGACCCCGGAACAACTGCCCGCGGATACAACTGACGCCATCTTGGTGACCAGTGTTTCCGTCTCGCATCAGGTCTTGGAGCAGGCAGCTGCGCTAGGGGCCAAGGGATTGGTTGCTGCTGGCATCTCGACAACAACCTCAAAGGTTGCGCCGCTGCCCGTGATGGCAACCGAAGGGTACGGGGTGCGCTCCATGGCACCGGAACGCTTTCGTCTGTTTCAAGAGCTAGAGGGTCACTATGCGACGCTCATGGTGCCCTCGGAGCGCGTGCCGCCGTGGTTGTGTCGCCGACCTGCTGTAATCATCCCGCAAACGTCTCAGATCCATCCCGAGAATGTGCCTGAGAAGAGCGCCCTGCTCAGACGGCGGCTACGCAAGGGCGATCACGTACGCGTTGTACGTGCACCGATGGCCGATCGCTGGGGAAGCATTGCGACAGAAATATGGGACAGGCAGATTAGGACAGCATCTGGTTTGACATTGGCCGGTGTGGAAGTGCGCTTTTCCACAGAGGTCGTCACCTGGCTGCCGCATCTCAATCTGGAGCGCATCGTTCAAACCTCAAAGAGTGCATCAGAGAACAGAGAGGAGTAACGGTTATGGCAAGCAGCAATAAGCTATTCGTGATGATCGCCATTTTCCTGGTGGGCATGCTGGTCTTGGGGTTGTTCGCGATCGGTGGTGTGGTTATTTTCGGCACCATCAACCGACAATCGGCGCGCCCCACACCAACCGCAACACTGGCAGCTGTCAAGCTACCTCCCACGCCGACGATAACGCCCACCCCTACTGTCACCCCGTCGCCCACCCACACACCACTGCCCACACCGACCAACACCCCTGTGGTGCAAGCGATGGCGACACCGAGTCTCGTCGAGAGTGCACCAGAGATGAGCGGGCAAGCAGAGGTGCCTATCCCCGCTCCTACTTGGACGCCAGCGCTCGAGGCCTCGGTGGCAGCAGAGGAGAGCACCCCCGATACAGGCATTGGCGGCATCGAGATGATCTTGATCGCTGTAGGACTGGTGGGTGTGTTGTTCATCGCCCGGCGCCTGCGCACCAGCGGTTGAGAATGGGATCCTGGAACCGCAGAGCCGAAAAAAGGAACACGGCAAGCGCACGGCGGAGGATGTTCCCTCTTGCCCTATGTTGCTCTATACACACCCTGGGTCAGGCGATAACCTCTCTGCCATTGAGGGTTTCACTGCGCTCCTGAGACAAGAGGGATATAGTTGTTAATGACTATGGAACACCTAAAGATAAATACGAAGGGTTATGCGATGTGAGACTATACCACGCCAGCTTTTGTGAGACATTGCGCTACCAAGGTGGAATCGGGGCACTGGTGTGGATATTGCATCGCATCACAGGGGTGGGGATTCTCCTGTTGGTGAGCATGCATGTTATGGCAGCGTTCTTTATGAATGCTCTCGACGACCCGATCTCCACTGCCATCACCCGTTGGTATGAGTCGCGTCCCGTTCAAGTGTTCGTCTATTTCTGTGTTCTATATCATGCTCTTAACGGACTGCGTATCCTATTGGAGGATCTATACCCCCCACTGTTGCGTTATCATCGCGAGCTGATTTGGCTGCAGTGGGCAATATTCATCCCCGTGTTCGGATTGCCTGCCTTCTTCATTGCAAGAGGTATTGTCGTAAGTGGTTCCTGAGGAAAAGAAGCGGGTATAACGCGCATGCGAAGATCGAGAGAGTGCAACGGACTTGAATATTACCTGTGGCTCTTCACGCGCCTGAGCGCTATCCTGATGTTGTGTGCTGGCGCTGCCGGTATTGTGTACGCTAACATGTGGGGGCGTAGTGTGATGGATGCTTCGGCCCAATACCGTTGGGCCTTCTTCCCCATTTATTGGCACGTCCAGAACACGGATGTACCGGATGTCTTCCCTTTATGGTCGAATGCCTTTTGGCGCGTCTGGTGCACCATTTTGCTCTTCGTCGCATCTCTGCATGGCTTCAACGGACTGCGCGTCGTAGCAGAAGACTACATCCACCCTCCGGTGCTTCTGCTCCTGGTCAAAGGGCTCATCGCGTTGCTGTTTATGTTTGTGTGCGGCGCCGGCACAGTGATCATCTTCGAATGGTTCTGAGATTGACCGGGTTGGAGATGGGTGATCAACGATTGTCATGAAAGATGAGGCCGTATTACACAAATACGACGTGGTGATTGTAGGGGCAGGGGGGGCTGGACTGGCAGCCGCCCTGTACGCTGCGCGCAGTGGGGACGTGCAGGTGGCAGTGCTTTCCAAGATGTTGCCGGTGCGCTCTCACACTGGCACCGCCCAGGGGGGCATCGGCGCCGCGCTGGGCAACCATGAGGAAGATCACCCCGAATGGCATGTGTTTGACACCATCAAGGGAAGTGATTATCTGGCTGATCAGGATGCTGTGCGTGTCCTATGTTATGAAGCAGTGGAGTTGGTCTACGAGCTGGAACATATGGGCTTGCCATTTGATCGCACACCCTCGGGTCGCATTGCTCAGAGACCTTTTGGCGGGCACACCAACAATGTGACCAAGCAACCGGTGCGCCGTGCCTGTCATGCGGCCGATCGCACCGGGCACATGATCCTCCAGACCCTCTATCAGCAGTGTCTCAGGCACCGGGTTGCCTTTTTTGACGAATTTCAGGTGCTGGATGTGCTCCTCAGCGAAGGGGTCGCCAGCGGTGTAGTGGCACTCGAAATGGCAACCGGCCAACTGCACACCTTCCATGCGCGAGCGGTGATCTTCGCCACTGGCGGATGGGGAAGGGTGTGGCAAAT
Organism: Anaerolineae bacterium; assembly: GCA_036172345.1. GTDB lineage: Bacteria > Chloroflexota > Anaerolineae > 4572-78 > NAK82 > NAK82. The sequence continues at coordinate 6,304 of JASFBB010000278.1, read as the reverse complement.
CACTAGCAATGCGCACAGCTTCACCGGTGATGGGGCTGCGATTGTCCTGCGCCACGGCATCCCCCTCGAAGATATGGAATTCTTCCAGTTCCATCCCACAGGTATCTATAAAATGGGCATTCTCATTACAGAGGGAGCGCGTGGTGAGGGCGGTGTGCTGATTAACGGGCGCGGTGAGCGATTTATGGCGAGATACGCCCCCACTCTGAAGGATTTAGCTTCGCGTGATGTCATCTCACGCGCCATCTACCTTGAAATTCGCGAAGGGCGTGGTGTGGATGGCAAGGACTATGTGTACCTGGACATTCGTCCTGAGGCCATCAATTATTACTTTGATCTAGATGGCAAGAAGAACCCCGATGGCACACTGCGTCGCATCACAGCAGCCGATATCCAGGTGCGCCTGCCCGACATCAGCGACTTTGTGCGTACCTACTTGGGCATAGATCCGCTTACCCAGCCCATCCCCGTTCAGCCCACTGCCCATTATGCGATGGGTGGCATTCCCACCGATCTCTGTGGCCGCGTGGTGGTAGATGAGCATAACACTGTCTTGCCCGGACTCTATGCAGCCGGTGAGGTCGCTTGTGTCTCAGTGCACGGCGCCAATCGTCTGGGCACCAATTCCCTTGTGGACATCCTGGTCTTTGGCCGGCGCAGCGGCCTGGATGCTATGCGCTACTGCCACGAGAATGGTTTCGTGCCGTTGCCTAAGTACCCAGAAGAAGCGGCTCGGACAATGCTGGAGGGATTGCGTGCTCGACCTCCCGACCGCGAACGCATCGCCGACATCCGTGCCGAGATGCAGCGTGTGATGATGGACTATGTAGGTGTCTTCCGGGAAGCAACAGGTATCGAAAAGGCAATCCATACACTGCGCGAGCTGCAACAGCGCTATAAACACGCAGGAGTCCACGACAAAAGCATGTGCTTTAACACAGAGCTGCTGGAAGCATGGGAGCTCGGTTGTCTGTTAGACCTAGCCGAAGTAACCGCGGCTGCCGCACTGGCGCGCACAGAGAGCCGAGGATGTCACGCGCGCGAAGATTATCCTCAGCGCGATGATGCAAACTGGCTCAAACATAGCTTAGCGTTTCGCACCGAGCAGGGCATCCAGCTGCGATATAAGCCGGTCACCATTCTGGATTACCCACCGCAAGAGCGTGTGTACTGATCTATCATTGTCCGGGCACTTTATGATTCGGCGACTCAGTGAGAAGATATCCAGAGCATATGAAGGTCAGGCTCAAGATTCGACGTTTCAATCCGGAGAAGGATCGCTCCCCATGGTGGGGTTACTATGAGGTGGATTGCGAACCCACCGACCGTGTGTTAGATGCCCTGAACCAGGTCAAGTGGTATCAGGACGGCTCGTTGACCTATCGGCGCTCATGCGCGCACGGCATCTGTGGCTCCGATGCGATGCGCATCAATGGGCGCAACCGCCTGGCATGTAAGACGCTTATCAAGGAGCTGGGAAACCACATTACAATCGAACCGTTGCTAGGGTTGCCAGTGATCAAGGATCTGGTAGTGGATATGGAGCCTTTCATGGAACATTACCGTTCCATTATGCCCTATCTGGTTAACAATGATCCTCCCCCGGCAGACGAGCGGCTGCAAAGCATTGCTCAGCGTGAGCGCTTTGACGATACCACTAAGTGTATCCTATGTGCTGCTTGCACCACTTCGTGCCCCGCCTTCTGGGCACGACCGGACTACATCGGCCCGGCTGCAATTGTGCAGGCCCATCGCTTCATTTTTGACAGCCGCGATCAGGCTGCTGAGGAACGATTGCAGATCTTGGACTCTCCCTCCGGGGTATGGCGCTGCCGCGGCATTTACAATTGCACAGAAGCATGTCCACGCGAGATCCAAGTAACGCAGGCAATCGCCGAGATAAAGCGCGAAATACTCAGGCGCCGCAGATAAGTTCCGACCAGCTAGATCGAAATGGCAACCTGATCACTTGCCCATCGCCATCACCGAACGACTCCCGCCTCCGCGGCACCGCGCGATGTCAGCGTCGCCCAGCGGTGTAACTGGTACGCCTGATAGAGACTGAGGCCCCCAACGTAGCCAAACCCTCCCGCATAGAGCAACAGCCAGGGGATGAATGTCCAGCGCGTGTTCGGCAAGAAAATAGCGCTCAACGCCAGGAGAGCAAGCACTAGCTCCCCCCATACTAACGCATCACGCCTGAGTGCGTAGATGCTGCTCATCCAGGTATCACCGGTGCGACGCAGGTCAAACTTGGGAGTGCGTTGGAAGGTGGTGTGTACTCCCAACACCGCACGCAAGACAGCCAGCGTGTTGTTCAAGCACATCCCTGTGCCCAGAATGACCAGCATAGGTAATAAGCGTAACCGATAACCCCAGTTCCCCCCATCCGAGATCTGAGCCACGGTATACATCAAGGGTGGACCCACCGCGGCGATCATCAGCCACGGCGCCCCCATTACCACCCAGCTGCGCGAGAAGCTCATTGGGAAAGTCAGAAAGATAACGGCCAACATAAGGGGATGCACGAGATAGCCGGTCAAGTGCAATATCCCTTCCAGCTTGATGCGCCATGGCTGGGTTGAACTCAATAGCGGGCCGACCAGCTTGATCGCAGTCTGGATGCTTCCTTGAGCCCAGCGTGCCTGTTGCCGTTTCAGGGCGCTGATCTGTGCCGGCAATTCGGCTGGGACGATCACCCAGGGGACATATACCATGCGCCAACCGCGCAGCTGCGCCCGATAGCTCAGGTCTAGGTCTTCGGTGAGAGTATCCCCCTGCCAGCCACCTGCATCCTCGATACAGGCACGTCGCCAGATACCTGCTGTGCCGTTGAAGTTGATGAAATAACCCCCTTGATTGCGTGCACATTGTTCAACGACAAAGTGACCATCTATCCCCAATGCCTGTAATTCGGTCAATATCGAATACTCGCGGTTGACATGCCCCCAACGAGCCTGGACGCATCCCACACGCGCGTCGGAGAAATAGGGCACTGTGCGCTGCAAGAAATCTGGAGGGGGCAGAAAGTCGGCATCAAAGATGGCGATGAGCTCGCTGTCGCTCTGCGTCAGGCCAAAGGATAATGCTCCTGCCTTAAAACCCGTACGTTGTACGCGGGTCACATGGGCAATGTCCAGTCCCTGCTGCTGCAAGCGTCCCACAACGCTTGCCACGACCTGGCGCGTGGCGTCGATGGAATCGTCCAACACTTGGATGTGCAATTTATCTCGCGGATAATCCAGCGCTGCCACTGCACTCAGCAGACGTTCTACCATATGCATCTCGTTGTAAATGGGGAGCTGCACGGTCACATGAGGCCATTCCGCTGGTGGCAGGGGCAAAGGTGGAACGCGATCTCGTCGGCGCAGATATATCCAGGTTAACAACAAGCTGTTTAACCCGTAAGCGCCTAACAACGTCACGCAAATGGCATATAGCAGTTCGATGACAGGCATCGGTGAAACTCGGACTTCATTTCCGCAAGGATAATTGAAAATGACACAACTACGCCGACGTTCAGCTTCAAATTTTAAGATCCCGCTGACGTCGGCGCTGCAGTGCCGCCTATGCACAAGTAAAACCATTTATACACCCTTTCCAAGAGGGTGGCAAATCCGGAACTTTAAATCAACTCAAAAGTGGTGCCCGACTTCTTGCTTCTATTCGATCCACGATGCTATGAGACCGAGCGATGGGAAAACTTCCCCGTTCCCCTATACGAAGTGGAGTTGAAAGAGCACCCTGGTTGCCCAGATTTTAGCAAGAAAATAGGGCGATAAAGAGGCTAACTTAGCCGTTTTTTCAACACCCTCCTATTCGCCTTTTTGACAGCCCGAACCCTAGGGCCTATAATGTACTGTATGTCTCAAGAAGCTCTGCCTAGATCTTTAAGCGCTTTGCAATTTAACGTTGCCCAGTTGCTCAAGCAGGCGACGGGCGCCAGTCGTAGCTACGAGATTGACATCCCATTCCCAGAATTGGATGAACACCTCGTCCTCCTGGCACCGCTGCGCGGTCATGTGCATTTCCTGCGCATCGGCACTGGTGTGCTGGCGAGCGGCACGTTCTCAACCACGGTGGAACTCACATGTGTGCGCTGCCTGAGCGAGTTCCGCCTGCCAATAGAATTCGAGCTGGAAGAAGAATTCATCCCCACCATTGACATTGTCACTGGGATCAAGGTGCCCCTGCCACCTGACCAGGATGCAGCCACACTCATAGATGAACATCACATTCTCGACCTGACGGAAGTGGTGCGCCAGGACATCTGGCTCAGCTTGCCGACCTCGCCCGTTTGTCGCTCTGACTGCAAGGGTCTGTGCCCCTATTGCGGTCAGAACCGTAACCTGGAAGAGTGTACCTGCCGCGCTGAGGAAATCGATGCGCGTTGGATAGCGCTCTTGAGAAAACATCATAATCTGGGAGAGTAAAAGGAGTCATTGCACGTGGGTGCTTTACCGAAGCGAAAAGTGTCACCATTGCGGCGCGACCGCCGAAGGGCACATTACTTGCGCCTAAAGGTCAATAACATCATAGCGTGTCCGCAATGCCACACCATGAAACTTGCCTATCACGTGTGCCCCAACTGTGGGACCTACCACGGTGTGGAAGTGATCCAGAAGAAAGAGAAAAAAGCGGACTGAGGCTGATAACAGGGATTGATATGGATAGTTCCAACCTCAGCCTTTTCCTTCTCTACCTAGTTTCCGAGAGAGCGGGCAAGTGGCTGACAAAATAGCGCTGGTGTTTCCTGGGCAAGGTTCCCAAGTGGTGGGTATGGGCCGAGATATCGCCCAGGCCTACCCAGCAGCGCGCGAGACCTTCGCCGAAGCGGATGAGGTATTGGGCTTTTCCCTCTCGCAGCTGTGCTTTGAGGGTCCCAACGAGATCTTGCAAGACACCTACAATACCCAGCCTGCCATCTTCACCACCAGCATCGCCATCTTGCGCGCGCTGCAGAGTGCCGGCTTCGCTGTCCAACCCGTCTTCCTAGCCGGACACAGCCTCGGCGAGTACAGCGCTTTGGTGGCGAGCGGTGCGCTCAGCTTCACCGATGGGTTGCGTCTGGTGCGCGAGCGCGGACGACTGATGAAGCTAGCCGGCGAACGCGATCCAGGTGGTATGGCAGCTGTGTTGAAGCTAGACGATCAAGCAGTGGAGGAGATTTGTCAACAGGCCAGCGCTGAAACAGGTCGCATCGTCCAGATCGCCAATTACAACGCTCCAGGTCAGGTGGTGATTTCGGGCCACAATGAGGCGCTTGAGCGTGCCATCCAGCTGGCCGAAGCAGCCGGTGCGCGTCGGGTGATACGCCTTGCTGTCAGCATCGCTTCCCACTCACCTTTGATGGCCAGTATCACGGACGAGTTCCGCCAGGCAGTATGGGATACACCGCTCCAGAGATCGCAGATAACGGTCGTAGGTAATGTAACGGCGCGCCCTCTGACAAGCGTTGAGGAAATCCGCGAGGAAATGGTGCGTCAGCTCACATCTTCTGTGCGTTGGGTGGAGTCGATCCTCTATATGGCAGCTCATGGAGTGGGGCACTGTATCGAGATCGGCCCAAAAGACGTTTTGACAGGCCTGATCTCTCGTATTCAGCCTGCGATGAAGGCCACAGCCTGTGGTACACTGGCTGCCATCCAGGCGCTGGTCTGAAAAGCGCGTATTCGCCTATGCCGACTCGAGGCCCTCTTCTCTATCTCTAATTACCTTCTTCTGTCCAAGTGACAAAGAAAGGAGGGAAAAACAACAGTGCGATTTGACGGAAAAGTTGCTTTGATCACCGGTGCCGGACGGGGCATCGGACGGGCCATTGCATTACGGCTGGCGCAAGAGGGAGCAAACGTGGCTGTCGTGGACCTCAACGGCGATAATGCACGTGAGACCGCTAATATGTTACGCAACCTGGGGCGCCAAGCATTGGCCATTCAGGCAGATGTGTCAGACCCAGACGCGGTACAACATGCTGTGAACCAGACTATCGAGCAGCTGGGCGATCTGCACATTCTGGTCAACAATGCAGGGATCACACGTGACATGCTGATCATCAAGATGAAAGATGAGGACTGGAGGAAAGTGATTGATGTGAATTTGACCAGCGCTTTCCTCTGCTCCCGTGCTGCAGTTAAGCACATGGTGCGCAAACGCTACGGGCGTATTGTGAATATTTCCTCAGTAGTAGGCCTGGCAGGCCAGGCAGGTCAGACCAATTACGCAGCCTCCAAAGCGGGGCTTATTGGCTTCACCAAATCGCTCGCCAAAGAGGTGGGGTCACGCGGTATTACTGTCAACGCTGTGG
>JASFBB010000277.1:0-7375 GCA_036172345.1 Anaerolineae bacterium | reverse complement strand
ACGTTGCCCACGCCCTTTCACAAAGAGTATACCATCGCGGCACTGCAGGCAGGCAAGGCAGTGCTCCTCGAAAAACCCATGGGGCTGACCGTCGAAGAATGCGACGCCATGATCGCCGCTGCGCGGACCCCAGGCAGGCCGTTTATGATCGCCCATGTAATCCGCTTCTGGCCCGAATATGTCGCCTTGTATGAATTCATTGCCAGCGGAGCGCTGGGCAAACCGTTGGCCGCTGTCGCCAGACGGCTCTCTACCCGACCTGTGTGGGGAGACTGGTTCGCCAACGCAGAGTGGACCGGTGGCGCCGTGCTCGACCTGCACATCCACGACTTGGACACGCTGAACTGGTTCTTCGGAAAACCTCACTCGGTGTACGCGCGCGGCCAACGCGGGAGATACGGTGGCTGGGATCATGTTTTGACGCTGGTGGACTACGGCGACGTCAAAACCCACGCCGAGGGCAGCGTGATGATGCCGGAGGGGTATCCTTTCACGATGAGCCTTGCCGTGTTGTGTGAACGGGGTTCCGCCGAGTTCAATTTCCGCGCCGGCGGCACCGGCGTGGAGACCGGCACCGCCGCGGGCACCAGCTTGATGGTGTACGAGTCGGGCAAGCCACCCCGTGCACTGCTCTCGCCAGGCGGTGATGCCTACGAGGCAGAAGTCGCTTACTTCGTCGAATGCGTGCGCGCTAACCGACTTCCCGAGCGCGGCACACCAGAACAGGCACGCCTGGCTGTACAGACCGCCCTGGCAGCACGCCGCTCGCTGGAGACCGACCAGGTGGTCACTCTATAGAAGGAGAAACCCATGCCCTTCCAGTACAATATGGCCGACTTCCTCGACTTTAAAGACCGCGAAGTCTGTGAGCGAGTGCGGCGCATTAAGCGCGAGGAGATCACCCAGCATCCCAACCCGGACTTCAAAATCGAGGTGATCGAGGACGAGAAGGACTTCTATGCAGCGTTTGCCATAGATATTGTGGCGCACATCAAGCAAGCGTTGGATGAAGGGCGGCGCTTCGTGATGATCTTGCCAGTGGGACCCACCGCTCAATACCCTATCGCCGCGCGCATGATTAATGCGTTGCGCATCCCAATGCACCACGTCCATACCTTCAACATGGACGAATACGCCGATGAAAACGGCAACACAGCGCCGGCCGACTGGGAGGGTTCCTTCCAGAAAGCGATGTTCGACAGCTTCTTTAACCTGATCGATCCCGATTTGCGGCCCCCGCTCAGCCAGATCCATTTTCCCACAACAGACGTGCTCGATCGCTACGCTGATATGATTGAGGAGGTCGGCGGCATCGACATGTGCTACGGGGGCATTGGCTGGTGTGGCCACATCGCCTTCTGGGAGTCCTCGCTGGGCCACGAGTTCGGCGACGACCTGGAAGCTTATATGAAAGCAGGACCCCGCCTTGTGACACTCACTCCGATAACCATCATGCAGAACGCCCTCAGTTCATTTGGCGGCGACTGGTCGTTGGTGCCGCCCAAGGCAAACACGATCGGTCCGGCGCAGGTGATTAACGCGCGCGATCGCAGCTTTTGGCTGAGCTACTTGACCGGTGACGTCAGCTGGCAGCGCTTTATCGCCCGGCTAGTGGCGCATGGGCCTGTCAACACCTTTGTACCCGGCTCCATCTTGCAAACCGTTTCCACACGCTATGTGCTCCTGGGTGGCGTAGCCGACAACGTCGAAATTCATATGAGCTGATTCAACCACAAGTTATAAGAAGGAGGAATACGCATGGCTTTCACATACGCTTTGGCAGATTTTCTGGATTTCAAGGATGCGGCGGCGTGCGAGCGGGTGCGCCGTATTAAGCGTGAGGAGATCACCCAGCACCCGAATCCGGATTTCAAGATCGAGATCATTGATGATCCCGGCGAGTTCTACGCCGCCTTCGCCACCGACATCGTGATGCGCATCAAGCAAGCGCTGGACGAAGGACGTCGCTTCGTGGGTATCTTCCCGGTGGGTCCGATGCCGCAGTACCCCATTGCGGCGCGCATGATCAACGCGCTGCGCATCCCAATGCACCACGTCCACACCTTCAATATGGATGAATATGCTGACCAGGATGGTCGCACCGCGCCGCCGGACTGGGAAGGTTCTTTCCAAAAAGCGATGTTCGATAGTTTCTTCAATCTGATCGACCCTGAATTGCGGCCACCGCTTAGCCAAATTCACTTCCCCACAACAGAGGCGCTGCCACGCTATGCCGAGATGATCGAGGCGCTAGGAGGAGTGGATGTCTGTTACGGTGGCATCGGCTGGTGCGGCCACATCGCCTTCTGGGAATCGTCGCTGGGCTATGAGTTCGGTGACGACCTGGAGGCGTACAAGAAGGCAGGCCCCCGGCTGGTGACGCTGACCCCGATGACCATTATGCAGAACGCATTGCACTCGTTCGGTGGTGACTGGTCATGGGTGCCGCCCAAGGCGAACACGATTGGCCCGGCGCAAATCCTGGGAGCGCGCTACCGCAGCTTCTGGTTGGACGGTTATCTGGGAGGTGGGGTCAGCTGGCAGCGCTTCATCGCCCGCCTAGTGGCGCATGGGCCTGTCAACACCTTTGTGCCTGGCTCGATCCTGCAAACAGCACCCACCCGTTACGTGCTGCTCGGCGGTGTGGCGGATAACGTGGAAATCCACATGAGCTGAGCGGTTCCCCTTACTGCACTTTCGCCGTCCGGAGTGAGCGGCCCGGTGCAGTGCGTGAGCCTAAGGAAGAGGAGGGATGTAACAAATGAGAGAATTTGACCATATCGGGTTGCCCACCACCGAAAAGCACCCCGATGAGATGTTCGTCGAGTCCACACGGGTGTGGGTCACCAATCCGGCCGACAGTCCCCAGATGGTGGAGTATTTACGCTACGAACCCGACAGCCCGGTCACGGGACCATTGCGCACACTTCCCCACATTGCATTTCGTGTGGACAACCTGGAGAAGGAGATCGAAGGCGCCGAGGTGGTCTTAGGCCCCTTTAATCCCACCCCAGACTTGCGCGTGGTGTTTGTGCACAAAGATGGCGTCGTCTGGGAGTTCATGGAGAGCAAGGTGGGCAAGGACTGGCACAAGGGTGGACAGTCATAAGGCAATTGCCCGGCAAAGGTGAAGTTCTCGACAAGGAGGTTGTAGCACCGTGGCAAAGGTCAAGTATGGCATCATTGGGCTGGGCTGGTTCGGTGAATATCATGGGGAGGCACTCGCCGGCCTGCCCAACGTGGAGCTATATGCGCTCTGCACACGCACCGAGTCACGCCTCAAAGAGCTGGGCAAGAAGTTCGGCGTGACCAAGCTCTACACCGACTACAACGAGATGCTGGCCGACCCCGAGCTGGAAGCGGTGAGCATCACCACGATGTGGGATCAGCACACAGCGCCCACCCTTGCGGCGATCAAGGCGGGCAAGCATGTCTTCCTCGAGAAACCGATGGCTTCTACCGTGGCAGATTGTCGTGCCATTGTGCAGGCGGTCAAAGCGTCCGATAAGTTCTTCATGGTGGGGCACATCGTGCGTTTTAACCCGCGCTACGCCGCCGTGAAGCGCGAGATCGCTGCCGGCAAGATCGGCAAGATTGTGTCTATTTACGCGCGTCGCAACGTGCCGATCTCCATAGGTGCCCAGGTGCTGCCCAAGATCGGGCCGATCATCGGGGATGGTGTGCATGATACCGACATTATGCTCTGGTATACTGGCGCCAAAATCGTGAGCGCCTATGCCCAAACACTCAACGTACATGGACACAAGTATCCTGACATCGGATGGACAATGTATCGCTTTGACAGTGGCGCCATTGGCGTGCTGGAGAATGTCTGGTGCATGCCGGATCACAAAGGTTATTTCCCCGACGAGCGGATGGAGATCATCGGCACTGAAGGCGGGGTCTACCTACAGGAGACCTATCCGCCCGTCTCCGTAGTGGACAAGAACGGAGCGTATACCCCGGATCCCACCTACTGGCCTGAGATTCGTCCGGGTGTGCGCGGCGGTGCGCTGGCAGAGGAGCTGAATTACTTCATCACCTGCATCCTAGACAAAACGCCACCCACCATCATTACGCCAGAGGAGTCGATGGCGGCGGTGCAAGCGTGTCTGGCAGCGGAAGCGTCCGCTGCCACAGGCAAGGTGGTCTCCGTACAAGACTTTGAGTGAGCTTTGATATAGGCCCTCGCCCCGGCACTGCGACGACCACCGTGGCGAGAGCAAACCTCTAGATGCTTTCTTCCCGAAAGATAGCGCGGCATGGCGCCCCGCTGACGCCCTCGGCATACAGCGGCAACGCGATGAGCTCTCCTCGCTCCGCCGTCACCTGGTCCAGATTGACCAGCGGCGCCAGTAACAATACCCCTTTCTGAAAGATGGGCAGCAGAATATTGCCCTCGTATTGGCTGCCATCCGGCAAGGGATAAGGCGCCTGGATGCATGGCACATCCACGCCCAAGATGCTGAATGGCTGCGCGTAGAGCCACTCGGCGCAGTCAGGATGATACGCAGGGCCATCACTCACAAAGTTGGGCGAGCGCCATTGTGCTCCCCAACCGCATTCGATCAGCAGTGCGTCCCCGAGGCGCACCGGTGGGCAGTGTGTTTCCAATTCGGCGCGCCGGATGAGCTCACGCGGCCCCTTGCGCGGCAGATGACACACCACCGCCGGGCGGATGAAATCGGTCACGCGGAAGTCGGACAAGGCAGGTCCTCCCTCAATGAGATGGCCTGCCGTCTCCAGATAGGTGCCGGAAAGGCTGCTCAACACGTAACGCAACGATTCAAAACCCACCTCGGCGATGCGGAACTCTTTTTCCACATGATACTCGGTGAGCGGCCGCGGCAGCCCACCTAACACATTGTAGCTCCACATCCCGACGAACAACGGCCCGGAGAGATCAATCCAATGGCTCATTCTGCCACCTCACACCACTCGAGGATGAACAGCAGCAAGCTCTCCAGGAAGGCGAAGAGGCTCTCCACCTCGACGTATTCATCGGCGGCATGGGAATTGCCCCCTGTCGGCCCGAAGACCACGGCGGGCATGCCGAACAGACGATGGAGCGCCCACAGGTCGCACGAATAGGGTGCTCCTTTGATGGTCGGTTGACGTCCCAGCACCTGAGAGGCGCATGCGGCCAATGTGGTCACCAAAGGGTGTGTCGGCTCGGTCTGGCTGGGATACATCCACCGCAACTTTGGCTCCACCCGCGGGGGCTTGGGGAACGCCTCGCGATGACGTGCTATGACGCTTTCCAGCCACTCGTTGAACTCTTGCCAGCACGCCTCTCTTTCCTCGCCGGGCAGCGTCTGAGCAATCATCTCAACACGCACCTCGTTCGGCACCGCAATAGGCACCTCGCTGCCCCAGCCACCGCCGTATACTTTGGTCACCTGTACCGGCACCGGGTCAGGATAGGATTGATAGAGCGGCGGCACTGGGTGGCTGCGCCGTCTCTGTCGTAACTCGTCGAGATGAGAGAGGAAGATGCCCAATTGCGACACCGCGTCTGCCTGTTGTGCCTGCTTGCCCACCTCGAGCCACGTGCCTGCTCCGCTGAAATAAACGTTCAGGATGAGCGCCCCACGCACGGCCGGATAAATGTCCAGCCCGGTTGCCTCAGGCAGGATAGCTGCGTCCATCACCCCATCGCGCAGGCGGCCGGCGATGGTGGCGTTCACACCCCCTTCCTCTTCATCCACCACCGACTCGAATGCCAGGTCACCACGCAACGGGATGCCCTCTTCGGCAATCGTCTTGTAGAGCACCAACATAGCAGCCAGCTGCCCCTTCATGTCCGAGGCGCCCAGCGCATACATCTTGCCCTGGTGAATCTCGGCAGCGAAAGGAGGATGCGTCCACACATTCTCACCCAGTGCAACAGTGTCACAGTGCCCTGTCAGCAACAGGGAACGTCCTCCCCCCTTGCCCTTCAGCTTCGAGGAAAGGTTAGGGCGGTCGGTATAATCGCGCCCGGGCCAGAACTCCGGGTGTTCGCGCATGCAAGGCACCTGATCGGGCTGGTAGAGCTCCACGGGCAGGCCGGCACGCGCCAGATAGGTCGCCATAAACTCCTGTACCGCTTTCTCCTCACCCACCGGTGGCTTGTTTTGGGAAGGGATACGCAGCACGTCGGTGACAACCTGGATGACCTCGTAGCGATAACGTTGCACGATCTCTTGTGCGAGTTTGCGCTTGTCCATCCGTGTGATCTCCTTTGCCCTTATTTACCCTATCCACCCAAAGTGCTACAGCTCAATGATCTCGCGACGATAGGAGGTCAGCTCCTCTAGCCCTGTCTCAGTGACCACGACGCCATCCTCGTAGCGCAGGCCATATTCCCCATCGTTCAACCAGATGTCGATGTTAAATTGCATGCCCGGCTGGATGACCAGCTCGCTCCCCTTGCCCAGCCAAAGTCCCTCCACTTCGGAGGAACCGGTGCCATGGGCAGGGCCGTACAGGGTGAATTCCTCAAATCCATAACGCGAGAGGGTCTTATGGTAGTTCTCGAACACCTGCCGCGCCGCGGCACCGGGACGGATATCGCGCAGGGCACCCTCGAACGCTTCCAGCGCCACGCCCATCAGCTGACGCGCCTTTTCAGGCACCCTGCCGATGACGAACGGCCGGCACATGTTCCCACAATAGCCCATATAACGTGCTCCAAAGGTGAGCTGCACCAGCTCATTGCGCCGGATGCGACGGTTGGTAGAACGGCACAAGCTTTGGCGCGTGTTGGGGCCCGAACACACCCAGATGGGATACGAAGTGCCTTCTGCACCCAAACGTCGCATCGTCGTGTGTGCTATCGCCTCAATCTCCCACTCCGCCTGCCCCTCGCGCACCCCATTGAGCGCCTCGATCATCGCCTGTTCTGTGATCCAATATGCTTTGCGGATCACGGCGATTTCATAGGGGGACTTGATCGCCTTCACGCGCAGCAGCACGTCGTCGGCGGGCACAATCTGCGCGTCGCCTGCCGCCTTCTGTAGGTCGAGGAAGATGGGGTGCGGGAAGATGTTCCAGTCTGCCACACCGATGCGCCGTGGTGGGCGTGGGCACACCGACTTGAGGATGCTACTGAAATCCTCATATTGAACCGGCGGCACCCAGTCGGGCGCTGAGGTTTCCACGAACATGGGATGGATGTGGATGTTCTTAATGCGCGAAAACTGGCGAGCAAACTCGAACGACTCGGGTCCCCCGGTGATCAGCGCCGCCGAGCCTTCGCGCGGTACTATCACGCCGGCGAAGTCAAAGAAGGGCCAGAAGTCAGCTAGATAACGGCTGCTGGCCGGTTCCGATTCGGAGGAGTAAGTCACCAGCACATCCAGGTCTGCCCTCGCCATCTCCTCTTGCAACCGTG
>JASFBB010000276.1:0-7840 GCA_036172345.1 Anaerolineae bacterium | reverse complement strand
CGACTTGCCTGCCGCGCATGGAGATCTCGCATCATAGGGATGTGCAGCTGGATCAAAAGCTGCTCAGGGCGTAGATGGTTGGCAACCACGTTCAGGGCATAGCTCTCGGCCGCTACATGGCTGACAGGCACGGCGATCACGTGGGCACTCTGAATGGTGTGGAGCGCTTTGAGCGTGATCAGCTCGGGATCTCCGGGCCCAACTCCGACGCCATAGAGAGTGCCGATCGCCAGCTGGGGACCAGCGGCACGCACTACTCCATCCATTTCAGGCAGACCTCCAGACGATGTTGCTATCCTCACACGATTTTCTATGGGGCGAGGCACTTTCGACATCGCCGATGAGGAGAAAAACCGGGTTAAGCGGCACCAAACGCGTGCCCTCGCCGATAGGTTGTCCACGAGCAATGTTGACCTGAAGCAGTTGGGTGGACCAGCCCAGAGCGTCCAGGCATCCTTTGGCCTGGTTCAGATGTTCCAGGGTTGTCAGTGCGAGCACCAGTCGACAGCTCGGTGGGGCCACGTATGACACGTGCTCCAATATCGCCGGCAGCCTCCCTCCGCTCCCGCCGATGAAAATCGCTTGAGGTGGGGGCAAGCCTTCCAGTGCCTGGGGCGCCTCTCCCTCCACCACGCTCACATTCAGAACCCCGAAACGGGCAAGGTTATCATAGATGACCGCAACACTATCAGGCGCGCGTTCGATGGCGAAGACACATCCGCGCCAGGCGACTCGGGCACAATCGATGCTCATCGCACCACTGCCAGCACCAATATCCCACACCGTGTCGGTTTCAGAAAGTCTCAGGGCGGCCAGGCTGAGTGCACGGATCTCCGCTTTGGTGATCATACCTCCGCGGTGACGATACACTTCATCGGGTCTCAGGGCGAACATAGGATGGGGGCGCCAAGCATCATCACGAATGAGCAACAACACGTTCAGCGGCGCGAATTCTTGATGGATCAACTGTGAGAGCTGCGTATCTACCAAACGTTCATCGGGTTGGCCCAGGTTTTCGGCAACGATTGCGCGACAGTCCTCAAGGCCAGCGGCTAGGAGGGCGCGCGCTAAGATGGCTGGCGTGTTGCGTCGATCAGTCAGGATACCCAGCTTCACTGCCCTCTTAGCCCAACCGATCACTTCACTCAGCGGCCGCGCATGAGCACTGGTGAAAACGGCATCACTCCACTCGACACCCGCACGCGCAAAAGCGAGTTGAAGCATACTGACATAGGGGATAATTTCCACTTCCTCACGCGGGAGATGGCGTAAGAGGGTGCCCGCAATCCCATAGAAACCAGGGTCGCCCGATGCCAGGATCACGACACGACGATCACCCCGGGATCGGAGATGGTCAAGGTGTTCTAATATGGTTGCTGAGATGACCGTCTTAGGGGCCGGATGATCGGACCAGTAGGCCAACAAACGTTCACTGCCCCATAGCCAATCCGCTTGAGCAATGCGCCATCTCGTTGATTCGGGAAGAGAAGCGGGGCCATCACCGCCAACGCCTACCACGAGGATGGGGTGTTTCATTTTCGCTTTATCACCTCTGCACGACCTTCTAGATCACCGCGGATGTCAAATACCAATACTTCTATGTGAGTCACCGAACGTGTATACTCGGCAGCGCGTTCTGCAGCCAGATGTGCGATTTGCTCCTCTAATCCAAGAACATTGGCACGGCGTAACAATACCTGGATGTGGCGCGCTGTGTTCGCCGCGCGACAGTGCGCCACCAAAGTCTCATCAGCACCCAACTGAGCCACCAGGGAGGCCAGAAAGTCTAAATCTACGCCTCCGCAATGGACGTGAGTGTGCCAACGTCCTTGGGCAACTTTAGAGAGCTTGCCGATCATGCCTGCAATCACGACATGCGGGATGCTTAACTTGTCAGCTCGGCGCAAGGCGTAGCCGATGTGATCACCTACCTCAATGAAGCTGAGCTCAGACAGGTCAGGATAACGAACCCGAGCCCACGCTTCGCTGCGCGCTCCAGTGCTCAAGACCACACAGGACACCTCGTTGGCAACAGCTACCTTGAGCGCTATATGGATGGTGGCACGATAAGCGGCCAAGGAGTATGGACGCACAATGCCACTGGTGCCCAAAATGGAAACGCCCCCCAAAATGCCTAAGCGGGGATTGAGCGTTTGGGTTGCCAGCTGTTCTCCGTGAGGCACACTGATAGTGACTGTCACACCTCTGGGACTGTCACCCAATTCAGCGGCGACTGCTTGCGTGATCATACGACGGGGAGCGGGATTAATGGCAGGCTCGCCGACAGCCAGTTCCAAACCAGGGCGTGTGACAATGCCAACCCCTTTGCCGCCGAGAAGAGTAATGCCAGGTGTCTCGCTCCATGCAACAGCGGCGACGATCTCCGCGCCGTGGGTGATATCAGGATCGTCTCCGGCGTCCTTGATTACACTGCAAGTCGCTTGCCCTGTTTGCACATCACATCGATGTATCGAAAAAACTACACCACGCCGCGCCGGCAGGTCAATCGTGATCTCCTCCACAGGTTGACCTGTGACCAACGCGCGTGTCGCGGCGCGTGCTGCTGCCGCAGCACAGGCACCGGTAGTAAAACCGCTCCGTAGAGGCGGCGGATGTGCTGCTTGTCCGTCCCCCTTGAGACGGGATAACTCGACAGGTCGTGTGCACCTCATAAAGGATCTTTGCCCTGCACCGCCAGATGCAACAGCGCATTGATAATCGCGACCGCCACGCTGGAGCCACCCTTGTCCCCCAATACGGTAATATACGGCACCTCAAGCACAAGCAGCGCCTCCTTCGACTCGGCCGCTTTGACGAACCCAACCGGTGTTCCGACAATCAAAGCGGGCTGTATGCCCTCCTCGCGCACCAGCCGAATCACCTCGAACAGAGCGGTCGGCGCGTTGCCAATCGCTACAATTCCGCGGTGGATCTGAGGCGCGCTGTAGCGCATCGCCGCACTGGCACGCGTGATTCCGTGGCGTTGTGCCAGCTCAGCGACTTCCGGGTTTCCGATCGCACAGAACGTATGCCCCCCTAATTGCCCTAACAGGGTTGAAGCAATGCCCGCTTGCACCATATGCACGTCGGTGACGATCGTGCATCCTTGACGCAGCGCTTGCACCCCCTGGTCCATCGCTTGGGGATGAAAATGCAGTGAATCGGCAAAGGCAAAGTCAGCAGTGGCGTGAATGACGCGCATTGCCACAGCATATTCCTGCGTCGAGAATTTTTCCTTATTCAGCTTGGCCTCTATGAGGCGGAAACTCTCCTTTTCGATCTCGTGTGGTAACATCCTATCATCCTTGCTCGCTCAGTTTCTGATGTTCCGCATAACCACGCGGGGTGATCATTCGATTACCATGGACGAAGGTGGTGCTATTGCCCACGATGACGAGAGTGTGCATATCCACCAGCGCGTCAGAGAGCTGCCTCAGCGTGATGAGGTCTATCCGTTGATCCGGACGATAGGCCGCGCGCACTATGCCCACCGGTGTGTCGGGAGCACGATAATGGCTCAATATTTCACACACCTTGTCAAAGACCTCTGTGCGACGACTGCTTTTCGGATTATAGAGACATAGCACAAAATCAGCCTGTGCAGCGGCCTCGATGCGGCGCAAAATCGTCTCGCGGGGCACCAGATAATCGCTCAAGCTAATTGTTGCGAAATCCGTCATAAGGGGGGCGCCAAGCAATGCCGCTGCTGCATTTAGCGCGGATATACCAGGAATAATGCGCACAGGAATGTCATAAATGGCACGCGCATGCAACATCTCTAATAACAGGCCAGCCATGCCATAAATACCAGCGTCACCGCCGGAAACGAGAGCGACGCAGTTCCCTTGCTGTGCCAGCTGAATAGCATCTCGTGCCCGTTCGACTTCTTGGCGCATCCCGCTGCCAATGCGCCGCACTTGGGGGGCTATGTCGGTGATAAGGCGTAAATAAGCGTGATACCCGATGATCACATCGGCCGACTCGATCGCATAGCGTGCTGCTGGGGTGATGTGTTCCACCGCTCCCGGTCCAATTCCCACTGCGATCAGGCTACCGCTTTTGCTCATAGATGGGCTCCTCACGCAACGCTACAGCAACCGTCACATTGGCAAACTTGCGCTTGGGCACCAAAAGGTTTCGAGTGGCGGCACCCAGCAAAGCAGCCGGCTCGGCGACACCAGAAACACCCAGTGCACGCTGTGCCCACGGAGAGGGGTTCGGAAGCTCGACAAGGGATGCAATCTCGTGGCGGGTGTAGGTCTTGAGCGGCCAATTTCGCGCGGCGCATGCCTCGAGTAAGCCTGACTCTTCCGCTTTATCCTCAATCGTGGCCACTAAAGTGATGCTATCTTGTGCCAGGCTGGCCTCGTGGAATGTGGTATCAATAGCCTGCAAGATTTCCTCTGATGGTGTGCGGCGATTACACCCCACCCCAACTACTAGAACGCGCGGATGGTAGATGATGGTCTTGGGGATATCTTGCACAAACGCTTCCGGTATATGTCGGTAGGTGATCACCACCGCTGCCTCTGGTGCCGCCTGCTGCATGTCCGCCAGAGAATGGTAACGGATAAGATGAGCTGGCAATGCGCCCCGCAACCAACGATCGTCGCCGCACTCTTGTACCACCCCCACGTGATCGCCGTTGACCAAAGCAGCACACACGGCGGTCATCCACTCGGCACGCTCCAACGTCCAATTGTGTTCGTCCCCCAGCAGATCAAGAGCAGGGAACTCATACCCATCGCTAGCTGTGGTCACGACAGCGTGACCACCCAGCAGATTGGCCACCTGGCGTGCCAACTGATTGGCACCACCTTTGTGTCCTGCCAGCAAGCTCACGGCATAGCATCCCTGCTCATCCACCACCACCACCCCTGCGTCCTCGTGTTTGCTTCTTAGGAGAGGAGCGAGCTCACGCACCACGATGCCACTCGACATGACACAGACGAGTGCGCTGTGTCTTTGGAAGGCACCCTGCAATACTTGGCGTACTGAAACCACGTAGGGCACTATGTCCCCCGCCTCGGCGTCTTTGGATTTCCAATTGTCCGCGTAGCGTGCGGGGATATACAGGACAGAATGGGGCAATAGACGGTGCAAGCGTTTACCCAATATACTGCCATGGCGCGTGAGCGTGATAATCGCAGTGGTGGGCTGTCGTGTTGGCTTGCGCTGTGCATCGCCGTATAAGTGTGAAGCGAGGACGCTCCGACGATGCATATGCTTCGCCAGCGCCGGACTGACCACAATCAGCGCCTGATGGGTGATCTCGGCCGATTGTACCCGTGCAACAATGTCCGCCAGATTCCCGCAGATGATTTTTTCATCCGGCCAGCTGGCACGGAACACGACAGCGATAGAGGTATCGGGCGTATATCCCGCCGCCAGCAGCTCCTCGACCACGCGATCGAGCATCCCAACGCTGAGGAAGATCACCAAGCTGCTGCGATGTCCGGCGAGATGACGCAGCGCCTCACGCTCGGGCACGGAGGTCTGGCCCCCAAGACGGGTGAAGATGACAGTCTGGGTAACGCCGGGCTCTGTCAGTTCAATCCCCAATGTGGCCGCCGCAGCAAACGCTGAGCTGACTCCCGGAACGATCTCATAAGGGATGTCTCGCTGCTCTAAGGCGTGGATCTGCTCCAAAATGGCGCCGTAAATGGTGGGATCGCCTGTATGCAAGCGTACAATGCGTTGTCCTTGTGCCACAGCAGTCTCCATCAGAGCAATCTGCGCCGAAAGCTCCATTGTCGCGCTGTTGTGCAACGTTGCGTCCGGCCGTGCGTGATGAAGCACCTCGGGATTGATCAACGAGCCGGCATAGATAATCACATCAGCCGCTGCAATGAGCCAGGAGGCCTTGAGCGTCAACAGTGCAGGATCTCCGGGCCCTGCACCCACAAAATACACGACCCCAGGTTCCATCACGATGACAAGAGCGCCTCCGTGTGCCTATGTCCCGAGTGCTCCGCTGAACTCTCGTGTTCATGGGGAGTGCGCAGGCCGTGCAGATGATGGGTATGCTGGGGCTGTCCCACTTGATTTTCATAACCAGCCATCGGAAACCGATACTTGCATATGTCACACGTCATCGCTGCAGTACCATCCACCGCTTCTTGCCAGCGCTGGCGTGCCACCTCGAGCAACAGCGGATGTGGTGCCAAGTACGCGGTGTGAATGGTGCACAATTCTAGCTCTTTGGCGACACGCAGGGAAACGGCCTGAATGTCCTCGTAGACGCGTCCAGTGAACAGGATGTAGGGAACGACAAGCACCTGGCGCGCTCCTATGGCATAGCAATAATGCAACGCTTCCTCGACGGTCGGACGAGCAACCGCCTGAAACGCATAGGTGACAAAACGATAGGGGCGTTTTTCAAACAGCAGATGTGCAGTGCGCGCCAATTCGCTGTTGCTATCGGGGTCACTGCTGCCTCTGCCTACGACGAGCACGGCGCTCTCATGGAGGGCTAGAGCTCCCGCTGTATGCTGATGCGCCTCTCGCAGCCGCAAGTCGAGTAGCGAGATCAACTTCGCGTGAGGACCCAAGGGTGTGGCATAGCGAAACGCCACCTCAGGGAAACGCTTGCGGGCCCATTGGATCGCTGTGGCTACATCATTCTTCTCGTGATTGGCCGCTCCCAAGAAGACAGGCAAGACCACCACCGTCCCTCCAGTACCCACTGCCTGGGCAGCCTGCTCGAGTCCGCTGGCCATATCCGGCTCGGCCAGCTCCAGAAAGCAGCCGTACGCTGGCTGGCCGATCAAGGCAGCGAATTCAGAAACAAAGCGATCGAACTGAGCAACTGCTTCAGCACGGCGACTACCATGCCCAACCAACAAAGTGGCTACGGAGGTCATGCGCCCCAATCGCCCTCCTCTCCACAGTGAATCATCGCCTTGTCTTTGGGACGCACATCTTCTGCGCTTGGGAACGTCGGACGGACGCCCTCTTCTTCATCGAATCCAGGATCTACCTTCCACCAGACGCGCGACAGTTCGGTTTGCTCCAGCACAGTGCGATTGGTCAACAGCTCTTTGGGAGCGCCACTGAAAACCACCTGTCCGTTCTGCAATACGATCACATAGCTGGCCCAGTAGCGCACAACCGAGAGGTTGTGAGTGGCCATTATGATGGTCTTCCCTTGATCGTAGAAGCGTTGCAGGATCTCGAAGAAGGTGAGGCGCATCCAGGGATCCATATTGGCGAGCGGTTCATCTGCGACGAGCACCTCCGGTTGCATAGCCAGAACGCCGGCCAACGCCACGCGTGTCTTTTCTCCTCCACTGAGGGAGTGGGTTGGACGATCCAAGACATGGGTGACCTCGCACATTTCCGCTGCCTCAAGAACGCGTCGACGTGTTTCCGTTTCACTGAGGCCTAAGTTCAGAGGGCCAAAGCTGATGTCCTGCGCAACGCTGGCACTGAACAACTGGTTATCTGGATTTTGGAAGACCATGCCCACCTGCTGACGCAACCGCTTAAGCGATTCCCGATCATATGCCAGAGGTCTGCCACGAAACAGCACCCTTCCGCACAGCGGACGGTACAGTCCATTGCAATGGAGAAAGAGGGTGGACTTTCCCGATCCGTTGCGTCCCACCACGGCGATCTTTTCCCCTTCAGGTAAGCTCGCATTTACATCCTGCAACGCCAGTTGCTTATAACCAGGATAGCGATAGCAGACATTTTGAAATTCAAACAGAGCATTCATACCATTGTCCAGAACAGCATCAGGTTAGCCGTCATCACGAGGCTCATAGCAGCGAGGAGCGGGCTGAAACGATATGAGGCAGGCAAGACACGTAGATCGCCGTCAAACCCGCGCGCTTCGAGC
>JASFBB010000275.1:0-1611 GCA_036172345.1 Anaerolineae bacterium | reverse complement strand
AAACAAGATCGCCGACGAAACCGTCTGCACCGACGTGGAAGGACTGCTGGCCTGGATGGAGCAGATGGGTCATCCGGCCCTGACGATGGATCCGATGTTCTGAGGTCACCGAGCCCCCTCCTGCCGGTTTGGCACCCGCGGGAGGTGGCAAAACGGATCGAACCGAGCCGCGCACGTGAGCCAGCGGCCGTGGTAACCGCTCTCTGACGGTCGCGGCGCGGATAAATGGTCGCGGCGCGGACGAACTAAACCGAGCCGCGCGCGTGAGCCAGCGGCACATTGAGGAAAGGAGCACGCAAGATGGGCGAAAAGCTGGTGCGGGATGTGATGCATCGGGGGGTGATCACCTGCTGGGCAGATGAGCCCTTGATCGACGTGGCACACAGATTGCGCGAGTATTCCATCAATGCTATATTTGTCCTGGACGACAGCGGGCGCGCTGAGGGGGTGATCTCCCAAGTGGATCTGGCGCGCGCGTACGTCCAGGGCAACTGGCAACACCGCAGAGCAGAAGAGATCATGACCCCCAATGTGGTCACCGTCACCGGCGACTTGGTGCTGAAGGCAGCCATTCAGATCATGCTGGACAAGGGAGTACGCCGGTTGCTCATCGTGCAAGGAGGTCGCACCCCCAATCGACCGGTGGGGGTGTTGTCGCTGAGTGATGTTATCGCCACTATGTGCGCCGAAGCAGGTTGAGAATCGCGGCCCCAGAGGATCACCTCTGAGTAGCATCACCTACACGGCAAGGGATAAGCAGCGCGTTTCCGACCCTGCAAACGCGCTCATGGTGTATTCATCTTATAAATGAGGAGGTTTTCGCTCATGCCCGGAATCGAAGTCCCCAAAGAAAAATGGAGCGGAAAGGTCCGCGAAGTCACACTGGGCGCTACGGCAGCGGAAGGGGGCACACGATCACGCACCGTGACGGTGGGCGGCGAGACGACTCTGCCCTTCTTGAAGTTCGAGGGTGAGATCCCCCATCCGCCGGTCATCGCCCTGGAGGTGCGCGACCAGCAGCCGAGCGACTGGCCAACTCTCTTACTCCAGGCGTGGAACGACGCCACCCAAGACGTGGCGGAATGGGCCCAAGCGGCCGAAGCGGCCGGCGCCGATCTGGTGGCTTTGCGCTTCAACGCCTCGGAGCAGCTGAGCGCCCCCTACGCGCGCCAGGTGTTGCGCCGCGTGCTGTCGGCCACCGGCCTGCCCCTCATCGTCTTCGGCCCCGGCCAGGCGGATTTGGACAACGAGGTGCTCGTCGCCGTCGCCGAGGAGGGGAAGGGCGAACGCCTGGTGCTCGGCGTGTGCGAGGAGAAGAATTACCGCACCATTGTGGCGGCCGCGCTGGCCCACGGGCACCTAGTGGACGCACGCGCGCCAATGGATGTGAACCTGTCGAAACAGCTCAACATCCTTATCCACGATATGGGCCTGCCGGTGGAGCGCATCATCATGGACCCCACCACCGGCGCGCTCGGCTATGGCATCGAGTATGGCTACAGCGTCATGGAACGGCTGCGCATCGCCGCCCTGCAGGGCGACAGCATGACGCAGCTGCCCATGCTGGTCACCCCCGGCGAGGAGGCGTGGCGCACCAAAGAGGCGCGGGCC
>JASFBB010000274.1:0-9326 GCA_036172345.1 Anaerolineae bacterium | reverse complement strand
CACCAGTGGGCCGCCGTCGTGGGTGCATATGTCGCCGATGGCATAGTATCTGCCGTCAATGTTGAACAGACCCACCGGTGCGCCTTCGTATTCCACCAACATCTTTTGCCCTGGAGCCAGATCGGCCATTCTAGCTACTTTTACGAAGCGACTCATACCACTTTCCTCATACAGACAAAAATAGGGCTCTAGATGCTCAGAAGATCACTCCTCGTCATCCGCTGCACCGCGCAGGCCGTAGAGGGCACCCTTGAGCACCTTCAGCGACAACAGAGCGCACTTGATGCGTACTGGGCCTAGCTGGATTCCCAAAGCCTCTAGGATGTCCTCCTTACGGATCGCTTTGGCCTCTTCAAGAGATTTTCCCAACACCATTTCGGTCAACATAGAAGCTGAGGCTTGGCTGATGGCACAGCCTTCGCCATCGAAGCGCACCTGTTCAATCACACCGGTTCCGTTCACCTTCAGATCCATGCGGATCCGGTCGCCGCACAAAGGGTTGTCATCTTGGAACGTGTGGGTGGGATGTTCCAGTGTCCCTTTGTTGCGTGGGTTACGGTAATGATCGAGGATGATTTCGCGATAAAGATCGTCCATAGGGCTTCACCTTTCGAACAAGCGACGCACCATATCCAGCGCTTCGACCAATCGATCGATTTCTGCCGGTTCATTATAGACATAGAAGCTAGCGCGAGCAGTGGCAGTCACCCCCATCTTCTGGTGCAACGGCATCGCACAGTGATGGCCAGCTCGGATGGCGATACCCTCTCGATCTAAGATGGCAGCCACATCATGGGCATGCAGGTTATCCATGTTGAAAGCGATAGCGCCACCCCGCATATCCACATGCTGGGGACCATAGATTCGAATGCCCTCCACCTGACCCAGTTGCTCCAGCGCGTAGCGTGTCAGCTCAACCTCGTGCTGGCGCACATTCTCCATCCCCAGGCGACTCAAATAATCTACTGCGAATCCCAACCCGATCGCCTCCGCGATAGCTGGCGTACCGGCTTCGAATTTGTGGGGGAGCTCGTTCCACTCAGCGCCTTCCCAAGTAACCCGTCGGATCATCTCGCCCCCGGTCAGGAAGGGGGGCATCTCTTCCAACAGATGACGTTTCCCGTATAGGAAACCGCTGCCAGTGGGTCCCAGCATCTTGTGACCTGAAGCTGCCAAGAAGTCCACATCCAGGAATTGCACATCAGTGGGCAAATGTGGCACACCTTGTGCTCCGTCTAATAGAACCAGCGCACCGACAGCATGGGCGCGGGTCACAAACTCACGGACCGGGACGATGGTGCCCAATACATTGGACATTTGGGTGATGGCCACCAATTTGACACGTTCGTCGAGCATTGCTTCGTAGGCTGCTATATCACAGCAGTAATGCTCGTCGAGAGGGATGTAAGCGAGACGTGCTCCCGTTTCAGCGACCAGCTGCTGCCAGGGGACCAGATTGGCGTGATGTTCCATCTCAGTGACCAGGATTTTGTCGCGCGCGGTGATGTTGCGACGTCCCCACGCATATGCTACCAGGTTGATTGCCTCCGTGGCATTACGCGTGAATATAATCTCACGCCAGCTACGTGCGTTAACGAAGCGAGCCACTTTGCGTCGTGCCGCTTCATATGCCTCCGTAGCCTTCTCGCTGAGCTGGTAGATGCCCCGGTGTACATTAGCATGATAGGAACGATAATATTCGTCCATCGCCTGAATCACTGCCAGCGGCTTCTGAGAGCTGGCAGCACTGTCTAAGTAAATCAACGGCTTTCCATTGATGGACTGATGCAGTATTGGGAAATCCTGGCGAATCGTATAGCTATCAAGCATTATGAGACCCTTATTCCATAATAGGCGTCCGTGAGCATTCTGCAAAATGAGGTCAATCGAAGCTCTGGAGCCATATTAGGGAGACCTCATCGTTCCAGCTTAGCAACCACTGCCTCCGTCAGCCTGCCACGAATGTACTCTTGCTCTATTCTTTCTAGTGCGCTCGCGAAGAAACTTTCGGTCACCATGCGCA
This sequence comes from Anaerolineae bacterium, assembly GCA_036172345.1. Lineage (GTDB taxonomy): Bacteria > Chloroflexota > Anaerolineae > 4572-78 > NAK82 > NAK82. The sequence goes on along the minus strand of JASFBB010000274.1, from coordinate 7,303 downwards.
TAGCGAGCGCACGAGGGATGCCGCGACTCTGCAGGTAAAAGATGTGCTCTTCGTCAAGATGGCTCACCGTGGCACCATGAGAGGCGCGTACGTCGTTGGCGTCGATGATCAAACTGGGGATCGAGTCGATTCGCGCATGTTCATTCAAGATCAAATTGTCGTTCTTCAGGTAAGAATCGGTTTGCTGACCATTTCGATCGATGCGGATAAGACCTCGAAAAACGGCACGTCCCCGTTCCTGAGCTGCCCCCTTGATGAGTAGATCGGCGCGTGTATGTCGCGCGATATGGTGCACTGCTAAATCCAGATCGATGTGCTGGTGGTCGCGCACAAAGTAAATCCCATAAACCTGACACGAGGCACCATCTTCCATCAACGTGCTATCAACAAAAGTCTTGCTCAGACGGCCTCCTAGGTATCCGAAGTTCCAGGTAACGTGGCTTTGGGCGCTATGTAAAGCGCGACGGGTGTTGCAGCTGAACACATGCTCCCCCCACCTTTGCAATTCTCCATAAGTGATCGAGGCGCCCTCGCCCGCGACAATCTCACTGACACCCGCCGAAAATGCCTGGTCGGTGTGATCCAGCGATACCAGGTCCTCTATGACGGTAGCGGACGCGCCAGCTTCAGCGACGATCAGGATGCGTGGAAAAATCGCTATGTTGTTTCCTTTCATCCTGATGATAATCTCAAAGGGCTGTTCAATCTTCACACCTCTTGGTAGGTAGACGAAAGCACCCCCCTTCCAGAGCGCGCCGTTCAAGGCGGCGAACTTGCCCTCGCCGGGGGCAACACCCTGCATAAAATATTGCTGAACCAAATCGGGGTGGTGATGCACTGCCGAAGTCAAATCCATAAAGAGCACGCCTTGAGCCACTGCCTCTGGCATGATCTCGTGCCATATCGCCGCCCCGTTTAACAACACGAGTTGCCCCGCAACTTGTTCGCCTGCGCTCGGCATACCTTGCAACCCCTCGGGCAGATGGCCCGAAGAGGGCATTCGTTCTGTGGGGACGCTCTTGGGCAGCCTGAGCGCATCCCACTTGACGATGCGCAAATCGGTACGGCGCCAATGCTCATCCTGTGTGGTGGGCATCGGCATCTCTTCGAAGAGTGACCATGCGAGGTGGCGTTTCTCGCGCATCCAGTCTGGCTCCGCCAGCTCCTCCGAAAGCCGAGCCACCATTTCGCGTGAGAACGTCTTTTCCGGAAGTGTGAGATCATATGTCTTGATGGAATATTTCTCAGCCATGCTTTCTCCCTGCTATCCTACCGCGCCTTCCATCTCCAGGTCGATGAGGCGGTTCATCTCCAGCGCGTATTCCATCGGTAACTCCTTAACCACCGGTTCGATGAAACCGGAGACAATCAGGGTAGCTGCCCGATGTTCATCGATGCCGCGGCTCTGCAGATAGAACAGCTGCTCCTCCGAGACTTTGGAGACCGTGGCCTCATGCCCGATGGACACGTTGCTCTCTTCGATCTCGATTGTGGGCACCGTGTCTGACGCAGACTGTTCATCCAGGATCAGCGCATCACACACCACGTTGGACTTGCTTTCTGAAGCACCGGCCACCACCTTCAGGAGACCGCGATAAACAGTGCGCCCCCCTCCCTTGCTGATGCTCTTGCTGGTCACCACCGAGCTGGTATGTGGCGCCGCGTGGATGATTTTACCCCCCGCGTCTTGCACCTGACCCCTGCCCGCGAAGGCAATAGATAGAATCTCACCGTGCGCTCCTGGGCCCATCAGCCAGATTGCTGGGTACTTCATTGTGACTTTAGAACCCAAGTTGCAATCCACCCACTCCACAGTGGCATCCTGGTGAGCAACTGCACGCTTGGTAACCAGGTTATAGACGTTGCGGCTCCAGTTCTGGATCGTGGTATAACGCACTCGCGCGCCGCGCTTGGCGATGATTTCGACCACGGCGCTATGCAAGCTGTCACTGGAATAAGTGGGCGCCGTGCAACCTTCCACATAGTGGACATAACTACCCTCATCCGCGATGATCAGCGTGCGCTCAAACTGCCCCATATCACGCGCATTGATGCGAAAGTATGCTTGGAGGGGCAGCTCGACGTGCACCCCCGGCGGGACGTAGATAAAGCTGCCTCCTGACCATACAGCGCTGTTGAGTGCAGCGAACTTATTGTCCTCAGGAGGAATCACTGTGCCGAAATGTTCACGTACCAAGTCTGGGTACTGGCGCAGTCCAGAATCCATATCCAGGAAAATGACCCCTTTTTCAGCCAGGTTCTTCTGGATGTTATGGTAGACCATTTCGGATTCGTATTGTGCGCCTACGCCGGCCAGGAACTTGCGCTCTGCCTCGGGGATGCCGAGCCGCTCAAAGGTGTTTCGAATCTCTTCCGGCACCTCCTCCCAAGAACGCCCCTGCTTCTCAGTCGGCTTGATGTAGTAATAGATATCGTCAAAGCGGACGCCACTCAGGTCAGCTCCCCAAGTGGGCATGGGCTTTTGCAGAAAAGATTGATATGCGTGCAAACGGAACTTGGTCATCCACTCCGGTTCGCCCTTGATCCAAGATATCTCGCGCACGATTTGCTCATCCAGGCCTTTGCGCGCTTTGAAGACGTAATTCTCCGGCACGCTAAAGCCATACTTATAGTCATCCAGATCGATATCAATTTGAGCAGGCATAACAGCCTCCCAATGGAACCAGATCACACACCGTTCGTGTTCTTGACGTAACGATCGTAGCCTTCTGCCTCCAGCTGGAGTGCCAGCTCAGGTCCGCCCGAGGCAACGATCTGGCCGTGTGCCAGTACGTGCACGAATTGGGGCTTGATGTAATTGAGGATGCGCTGATAATGGGTGATCACCACGATGCCCATATGGGGACCTGCCAAGGCGTTGACACCCTGAGCTACCACCCGCAGCGCGTCAATATCAAGACCTGAGTCTGTCTCGTCTAAGATGGCGATCTCCGGCTCCAACATAGCCATTTGAAGGATTTCTGCCCGCTTTTTCTCACCCCCAGAGAAACCCTCGTTGAGGTAGCGTTGTGCGAACGACCGGTCCATCTGGAGTAATTCCATTTTTTCGTTGAGCAAACGACGAAATTCGGTCACCGGCATTGTCATCTTTCCGTTACTTCCGCGTGGGCCACCTTTGACTGCATCCACTGCTGTGCGCAGGAAGTTGGCCAGAGTGAGGCCAGGAATTGCCACAGGATATTGGAAAGCCAAGAAAAGCCCCATCCGTGCCCGCTCGTCGGGTGAGAGGCCGAGCAGGCTCTTTCCCTTGAACAAGATGTCACCCTCAACCACTTGATATTTGGGGTGCCCCATCAAGCTGTAGGCGAGGGTGCTCTTACCCGAGCCATTTGGCCCCATAATGGCATGAATCTCGCCCTGCCTGATTCTCAGGGTGAGCCCTTTCAGGATCAACTTGCCTTCCACCTGGACATGTAAGTCCTGGATGATCAGGTCTGCTGTCATATCGCCTCCACAGGAAAAGGTTGCTCAAGCAGTTTCAATCATATCATGATTGAGTATATTTGTCAATATCTCATCCGGGAGATTTGTAGGTGAGAATATTGGATGAAAAATCTCTTTCACAATATTTTGATAGAAAAGTGGATGAATAAACTAAGCAAATTGTGCCTCTTTCGGCCTCCTTTTAGACATTTGCGTTGACTCTGGCCACACTTTGTGTTAATATTTCTCGTGCGACAGGTCAAAAAGAGCGCTGTAATTATCAGTTTTTGTCCCCATGGTCTGATTATCCCTGTCGCGAACAAAATATCACAGAGTGGAAATCAAGCTGCTTGGGTCGCGCCACTGGTGTCGTCGTGGTTAGACTTTGGTCGTGGGTCATCCGGATTCCCGGCCGCTCCTTGTTCAGGCCTGAGCGTTGACCATCTAGCAGGCTGGGCGTTTCAGCGCAGCAGGAACTGAAGCGGATGGCGACGCGTGCTCAGGAATGGTGCAAAGCAGGGGTAGCACCTATGGGCGGGACATCCAAGGGCTTTTTCAGGCAACGTCGTCTCGAACGCGAGCGTACGAAGGGGATAAGCTATGAGCTTCGAGTTTGTAATCCGCTTAATCGGCATGGTTGTGATGGCTGTGCTCAGCTTCCAGTTTGCTGTGTCGCTGGGAGGAACGTGGAATGATGTCCGAGTCGTCTCGGCACTGGTTTTGGCTGGAGCTGCGCTGGGATTGTTGATATCTCCCCTCATAACGATCCGGCCCATCGTTTGGGTCAGCAATCGCCTCAACAGCCTGTCCTCGTCGCAGCTGTTTGCAGGGATCGTGGGATTGATCCTGGGGTTGGCAATCGCAGCCCTGATGACACCGGCGTTATCAAATCTGCCCTCGCCCTTCGGTGAGATTCTGCCCTTCGCTGCCAGCATCCTCTTCGGCTATCTTGGCATGATCATTTTGGTGAGGCGGCATCGCGAGATATCCGATTTTATCGGTGCCCGGCTGGTGCGCGATGGAGCGGGACGCCGTGGTGCCCGTGCTCGCGAATCGGATGTGGTGCTTCTGGACACCAGCGTCATTATCGATGGGCGCATCGCCGACATCAGCCGTACCGGCTTCATCGGTGAGACGATGTTGGTACCTCGCTTCGTGTTGGATGAGCTGCAACATATCGCCGACTCGCCTGATCCCCTGCGGCGTAACCGAGGACGACGCGGGCTTGATATGCTGAACAAGCTCCAGAAGGAGTCGATGGTGCCCATCGTAATCACCGACATGGACATTGAAGAGGTGCGTGAGGTGGATAGCAAGCTGATTATGTTGGCGAAGAAGCTGCGTTGTCCGATTATCACGAACGACTACAATTTGAACCGAGTTGCCGAGCTGCAAGGGGTGGCGGTGCTGAATATCAATGAGCTCACCAACGCCGTACGCATCATACTGTTGCCCGGTGAAACGTTACAGGTGCGCATCATCCAGGAGGGCAAGGAGCCCGGTCAGGGAGTGGGCTATTTAGATGATGGCACAATGGTGGTAGTGGAGAACGGCAAACGCTACCTGAACCAAACAATTGAGGCGACAGTGACCAAAGTGCTGCAGACGGCAGCAGGTCGCATGATCTTTGCCCAACCTGCTACGAACTGAGGTAGGACGCTTATGCCATTACAAGTGTACAACTATCTTACGCGTCGTAAGGAAGTCTTTCAACCTGTTCATGAAGGATTCGTGGGGATGTATGTCTGTGGCCCGACGGTGTATGGACATGCCCACATCGGCCATGCTAAGGTGTATATCACTTTTGACATTGTACACCGTTACTTGGAGTACCTCGGCTATCGGGTACGTTACGTGCAGAATATCACGGATGTGGGGCATCTCACCGATGATGCTGATGAAGGAGAGGACAAGATCGCACGCCAGGCACGCAAGGAACGCGTCGAACCGATGGAAATCGTCGAGTTCTACACGCGTTCCTACTTCGAGGATATGGATGCTCTCAATGTGCTCCGTCCGGACATCTCTCCGCGTGCCAGTGGCCACATCCCCGAACAGATCGAGCTCGCGCAGCTTCTGATTGAGAAGGGGTATGCTTATGTGAGCAACGGCTCCGTCTTCTTCTCCGTTAAGAGCTGGCCTTCGTATGGCAAGCTGTCCGGACGGAACGTTGACGAGCTAGAGGAAGGCGCCCGACTCGCTGTGAGCCCCGACAAGCGCGATCCGCGTGACTTTGCCGTGTGGCGTGCGGCGAAGCCGGGCCACATTATGCGCTGGAAGAGCCCGTGGGGCGAGGGTTTTCCGGGTTGGCACGCGGAGTGTTCCGTGATGGCAATGAAGTATTTGGGCTTGCCGTTTGACATCCACGGGGGCGGATTAGAGAACATTTTCCCGCACAATGAAAGCGAAATTGCTCAGAGCGAGGCAGCATATGGGAAAGAATTCGCTCGTTATTGGATCTTGAACAATATGGTCACGGTGAACGGCGTCAAGATGGGCAAGAGTCTGGGCAACTTCACCACAATCAAGGATGCTCTCGCCCGTCATAGTCCTATGACACTGCGTTTCTTCATTTTGAGCAGCCATTACCGCTCGACTACCGATTTCACCGACGAGGCGCTGGACAGCGCCGCCAGGGGATATGAGAGACTGGTGGGGCCTGTTCGTCTGACGCGCGAGAAGCTAAAGCGTATAGAGTCGAACGGCGACGTGGATGAGGCTTTTGCAGAAGTGATCCGCCATCATAAGGAACAGTTTGTAGCAGCAATGGACGATGATTTCAACACTCCTCAAGCTTTGGCCGTTTTGTTCGAGTTTGGCCGCGAAGTGAACACCCTATTGAACAGTGACCGCCCGGTGACGCGCGCCACTCTGGAAGCGATCGATGATTGCTATCGCACGCTGGGCGGGGCTGTGTTGGGGCTTATTCCAGACAGGCTGCCGACATCCGCAGAGGGTGGCCTCGAGGCACAATTGATGGAATTGATTATAAGACTGCGCGCCGAAGCACGCGCACGCAAGGACTGGGCTACAGCGGACGCTATTCGGGCTGAGTTGGCCAAGCTAGGCATTGTGCTTGAGGATCGGCCAGAAGGAACGACCTGGCGGATGGCTCAGTGAAGGAGGTGCTGTACGGTCGGCAACCTGTGCGTGAATGCTTGCGGGCGCATCGCCGGCACATTCATCGCTTGTTGCTGGGGGAGGGGATCAAGGAAACCGGGATCATCACCGAAATTCTCACCCGGGCCCGAGCGTTGAAGGTGCCCGTGGCGCATATGCCGCGCGCTTACCTCGAAAATCTTTCCGACGCGGCCCAGGGGGTAGGCCTGGAGGTGGGGTCTTATCCCTATGTTTGCGTTGAGGAGATACTAAAATCGGCACGCAAACACAGGGAACAGCCCTTTCTGTTAGTGCTCGACCATCTGCAAGATCCTCACAATTTTGGTGCGTTGGTGCGTACAGCGGAGGCAGTCGGCGTACATGGTGTGATTATCCCGGAGCGGCGCGCCGTCGGAGTGACCCCAGCTGTGGTGAGTGCCTCTGCAGGCGCTAGTGAGCACATGCGCATTGCCCAGGTTACTAACCTTGTGCGTGCGCTGAAAGAGCTGAAAGCTGAGGGGATATGGATTGTGGGGTTGGAAAATACGCCCAGCAGCTTGCCCTACTATGCTGTCGAGCTGAACCGCCCGCTGGCATTGCTGATAGGTGCAGAGGGAATAGGCATAAGCCGGCTGGCGCGCGAGGCATCCGACATAATGATCCGGTTGCCGATGCGTGGCCATGTGCAGTCTTTGAATGCTGCGGTGGCGGGGGGCGTCGCCCTGTACGCAGCCTGGGCCGCGCGTGGCTTTCCATCTTG
>JASFBB010000273.1:0-15745 GCA_036172345.1 Anaerolineae bacterium | reverse complement strand
CTCGTCCACGGCGTTGTCCACCACCTCCAGCAGGATGTGATGCAACCCATGGGCAGCGTTATCTCCGATGTACATGCCAGGCAATCGGCGCACTGCTTCCAAGCCCTTGAGTTGGGCAATGTCATCCGCCGTGTAAGTTGGAGTTTTCGGTGTCACGTTGGCACGTCCTCTGATATGCGAAGGCTTGCACCTATCTGTTGTTGCGCATTTTGTTCTATGATAGCTATGTTCTCGGTCACACGCAACCTATCCATCTCGGGTGTATCTTGTGATTCATGCAGCGGTAAACGCCGCATATGGCACTGACCTACAAACGCAACACCCCACAGGAACTGTGCGGAGCACACAACGTTTCCTCTCCCAGAAAGACACTCCCCTGAAGTGCCGTAATGCCCTGCTTGTTCCCGTCTCGGGAGAGACTTCCATCTCCAATAATAGCACATATGTTCTAATTTGTCAACTTTTTCTTCGCAGAAGGGTGCATTTCAATTTGAGGGTGAACTGAAGCAATAGCTCATAGAAAGCCAACAACTGAAGTCACGCCTGGTGGACGCCCGGCTACAGGTCATGGGGCGGCTTTAATCGTCACACCTTTTCCACTTGAACTGTTGGCAATCATGTTTGGCAAAGGAAAAGCTTCCTATTTCACCGTCGGCAGCGGGACCTTGTGCTCCGCCACTACCCGATCCAGAAAGTCAGCGATCAACTTGGTCATCGTGTCCACCTCTAACAGGAAGGCATCGTGCCCCCAGGTGGATTTCAAGTTGCAATAGGTCACGTCGGCACCGACAGCGCTCAAGGCGCTGACGAGCTCCTTAGAATGATATGGCGGATACAGCCAGTCCGAGGTGAAGGAAACCACCAGGTACATGATATGGGCGCTCCTAGCAAAGGCATTTGCCAAGCTGCCGTAGCCGTTCGCCAGGTCAAAATAGTCAAGCGCCTTGGTGATGTAGAGATAGCTATTGGCGTCGAAGCGATTGGTGAATTGAGTGCCCTTATGCTTCAGATAGCCTTCGATGGCAAATTCGGTGTCGAACTCGAAGCCATAGCGCTCGCGATTCTGCAGGCGACGGCCAAACTTCTGGTGCATCGACTCCTCGCTCAGGTAGGTGATATGCCCGATCATACGCGCCAGCGCCAGACCGGCATTGGGGCGTGGGCCATCGTAGTAATCGCCTCGGTTCCAGTTGGGGTCGGCGTAGATCGCTTGGCGTCCCACCTCACTGAAGGCGATCAGCATAGGAGAATGGCGCGCCGTGGTGGCAAGCGCTAACACCGAGCGCACCCGCTCCGGATAGCTCACCGCCCATTGCAACGCCTGCATCCCTCCCATGCTGCCCCCCGCCACCGCTAACAGCTTCTCGATGCCGAGATGATCAATCAGATGCCGCTGCGCGCGCACCATATCCCCGATGGTGATCACCGGAAAGCTCAACCCATATGGCCGCCCGGTAGCCGGATTGATCGAACTCGGCCCGGTAGAGCCCTGACAGCCGCCGATCACATTCGAGCATACGACAAAATAGCGACGTGTATCGAACGCTTTGCCTGGCCCGATGCAATCATCCCACCAGCCCGGTTTGGTGTCCTCCGGCGAGTGATAGCCAGCCGCATGAGCATCCCCCGATAGGGCATGCAGGATCAGGATAACGTTCGAGCGCTCGTCGTTGAGCCGGCCATAGGTCTCGTACGCCAAGGTGATCGGCCCCAGCGTCTCTCCGCTGTCCAACGGCATCGGTTCCTCAGTGGCAAAGGTGAAATATTGGCGCTCGACCAATCCAACTGAATCGGGCGGAAATTCTCGTGTCATAAGTAATCCCCAACTGCTACCCTATCCACCTACATGGAATGTGCTAAGATTTAGTTAGAGCTTGATCCAGATCCCACAGGATGTCTTCAATATCCTCGATACCTATACTCAGGCGGATGAAATCGGGAGTCACCCCCGCGCTGAGTTGTTCCTCCGGGCTCAGCTGGCTATGCGTGGTGCTGGCCGGATGGATGGCCAAGCTCTTGGCATCACCCACATTAGCCAAGTGACTGAAGAGCTGGAGATTCTCGATGAAGCGGCGTCCCGCCTCCAGGCCGCCCTTGATACCGAAGCCCAGCACAGCGCCGGCACCCTTGGGCAGATACTTTCGTGCTAACGCATAATCCGGATGACTCTTCAGGCCAGGGTAGGTCACCCAGCTGACACGCGGATGATCTTCCAAGAACTCAGCGACTGCCTGGGCATTCTGGACGTGACGTTCCATGCGCAAGCTGAGCGTCTCCAATCCCTGCAAGAAGAGAAACGAATTGAAAGGCGACTGGCAAGCGCCGATATCGCGCAAGATCTGAACCCGCGCTTTGAGGATAAAAGCGGGGGCGCCCAGCGAGGCGTACACCAAGCCATGGTAGCTCTCGTCTGGTGTGGTGAAATTGGGAAAGCGCCCACTGCCTGCCCAATCGAAATTGCCTGCATCCACAATAACCCCGCCGATGGAGGTGCCATGCCCACCGATGAATTTGGTGGTTGAGTGCACCACGATGTTCGCCCCCCATTCGATGGGGCGGCATAGGTAAGGCGTGGCAAATGTGTTATCGATCATCAATGGGATCCGGTATTCGCGCGCAATAGCGGCAACTGCCTCAAAGGGAAAGACATTGATCAGCGGATTGCCCAATGTTTCGCCGAAGATGATTTTCGTGTTGTCGCGGATGGCGTGACGGAAGTTCTCCGGGTCGCTCGGATCGACGAAGGTCACCTCGATGCCCAGGCGGGGAAAGGTGTAATTGAATTGGTTAAACGTGCCGCCGTAGAGCGTCGACGCCGAGACGATATGATCACCTGCCTGGCACAAGGTGAGGATAGCCATCGTCTGGGCAGCATGGCCAGAGCTGGCAGCCAGGGCACCCACCCCACCCTCCAGGTCGGCTATGCGCCGCTCGAACACATCGGTGGTGGGGTTCATGATACGTGTGTAGATGTTGCCCATCTCCTCCAAAGCAAAGAGGCGCGCAGCGTGCTCGGTGTCGCGGAAGACATAAGAGGTGGTCTGGTAGATCGGCACAGCGCGCGCGCCGGTGGTAGGATCAGGTTGTTGACCAGCATGCAGTTGGCGCGTGGTGAAACCGAACCTGCGAGGGGTGTCCTGTTCCGACATGTTTGTCACTCCTTGGTGAAAAGATTCAGTCTTAGATTGACAAAAAAACCCCTTCTGGGAAAAGAAGAGGTTTTCGATGCGCACAGACCTCTCATCTTCCAGAACGATTAACGCTCTGCCGGAATTGGCACCTTGGCGCTGTTGTGCCAGGTTGCCGAGGCTTCCTCGGGCCGGTCCCTCCGCCTCTCTGGATAAGAGCGTGTCCCATATTCAATTGTGCATAATTGTATCACACAATCGCGCCTCTGTCAAGCGCTAAATTGACCGTTTTGCTTAACAATTTTGCTGAAAGAGCCTTTCATACGCAGCTTTTGAGTGTGAGGTAATGTTGTCGCGTGGTATTTGCTCTCTGCCCTGCCCCGTTTTCTCCGCTATGTAGGTGCACTACCACTATATCCGATCCGCACTACGATCCGGGTCGCAGCTACCAAGCATTGACTTGTCAACCGCCCATTCTTGAGTAGAATTCGGCCAACACGAACTAGCTCCATCAAACAGGAGCGATCGCCAACATGACAGAAACATCATCGCCAAGTATAGCTGCCAAACTTACTGTTGTCCCCGATTTCGTTCCACCTCCAGGAGACTAAAGTGAAACCGGATCCCCATTCTCCTATGACGCAGATAGTGCTATCGCTAACCGGGCTGTCTCTTGTCGCGGCAGTGATCCTGATCATCCCTGCCCACGCCGACCCCGGCATCCTCTACGCGAAGCCCGACGGGCTGACCAGCGGCCCATGCGACTCCTGGACAAATGCCTGCACGTTACAACAGGCCCTCTCCGTCGCCACCAGCGGCAATGAAATCTGGGTCCAGAAAGGCGTGCATTATCCTGGCACTACCAGGGATGCCAGTTTCAGCCTGAAGAACGACGTGGCGCTCTACGGCGGCTTTGCCGGGACGGAGAGCAGCCGCAGCCAGCGCAACTGGCAAGTCAACCTCACCGTGCTGAGCGGCGACATCGATAAAAACGACATCACCGACGCCAACGGCGTGGTGACGGCCACGACCCACATTTCCGGTACCAATAGCTACCACGTTATCAGCACCACCAACGTCATCAGCACCGCGATCCTGGACGGCTTCGTGGTCACCGCCGGCCAGGCGAATGAGAATACATGGCCTCATTCCAGCGGCGGTGGGATGCTCAACAGTTTCAGCAGCCCCACCTTGCAGAACCTCACCTTCAAGGGTAACACGGCCGCTGCACATGGCGGCGGGATGTTCAACTCTCAAAGCAACCCGACACTGACAAATGTGAGCTTCAGTGGCAACACAGCCAGCCAAAGTGGCGGGGGCATGTACAACGACCGCAGCAGCCCAACGCTGGCAAACATAACCTTCGGCAACAACATGGCCAGTAGTGGCGGCGGGATATTTAACTATCTTTACAGTAATCCTACCTTGAGAAATGTGGTCTTCAACAGCAACACGGCCAGCAGCAGCGGCGGCGGGATGTACAATGACTATAAGAGCAACCCGACGCTGGTAAACGTGACCTTCGGCGGCAACACGGCTGACAACGGCGACGGAATGTATAACGTGCAAAGCAGCCCGGTGCTGACCAATGTGATTATGTGGGACAACTCTACAGGGGGGATCATCAACAATAGCGGCGCTAACCCCACCATTGCCCACAGCAATATCCGCGGTTGTGGCGGCTCTGGCAGTAGTTGGAACAGCACTTGCGGCAGCGACGGCGGTCACAACATCGACATAGACCCGCTCTTCGTAAACCCCACGGACGGCAACCTGCGCCTGCAAGCGGGTTCGCCCTGCATCGACGCGGGTGACAATGCCGCGGCGACCGGGGTCACCATCGACCTGGACGGCAATCCGCGCATCGCGGACGGAGATGAGGACGGAACCCCTGTGGTGGATATGGGCGTCTATGAGCTCCAGCCACCGTCGCCCGCACCCACGACCATGCCTACAGCTGCACCCACGACTGTACCCATAATCACACCCACAACTGTGATCACATCGCCACATGTCTACCTACCCGCGGTCCGTAAGTAGGGACCGAGAGGCCCGTATGCGGGTAGCTGCCGTCCCCAAATAAGGTCATGGCCTTGCCATGCCCCTACGAGTGCCGGCAAGCTGACCTTCTTTATTATTTTGGTGGAAGGGGATAGGGGATATACCCCCTTTCACAAAGAGCTTTTGCAACTCCCGATTTGCCATCCCATCTACAACCTGCTAGAATTACAAATATCTCACTAAAGCGCGGGCGGGAACCGAGAAGCCGTCCAGTTTGAAACAAAAGGGCCCACAAGAGCAGAGGAGTTTTTAAGCCCCTCTCCCTTGTGAGCTAGCCCGATCGAAAGCGCCGCGGTTCGTGCCGCGATGCGAGCTTTTCAACAATTGATCTCACTATTTCAAAGGAGGAACACCTATGAGAGCACGTGTTTTATTCATCTTGAGTCTCACCCTTGTTTTAGTCAGCAGCATGATACTGAGCGCCTGCGCTACTCCCACAGCTCCGCCCGCCACCGAGGCGCCCAAGACCGAGGCGCCAGCCACCGAAGCACCCGCTACCGAGCCAGCCAAGACGGAGGCACCTGCGACCGAACCCGCTAAGACCGAAGCAGCCCAACCAGAAGCTAAAAAATATGAGATCGCCGTCGTCGTGAAGCTGACCGGTATTCCCTGGTTCAACACCATGGAGAAAGGGGTCAAGCGCGCCGTCGAGGAGCTGGGAGTCAATGCCTACCAGACCGGCCACACAACCGATGATCCAGCACAGCAAGCGAAAGTGATCGAGGACTTGGTCGCCAAAGGGGTGGATGCACTCTGCGTAGTGCCAAACGACGCCAAGTCACTGGAGCCTGTCTTCAAGAAAGCCAAGGACAAGGGGATCATTATCATCACTCACGAGTCCCCCGATCAGGTGGGCAATGACTATGACTTGGAGTTGATCGACAACAAGAAATTCGGCGAGCACAACCTGGATATGTTGGTCAAATTCATGGGTGACTCCGGTGAGTTTGCCGTGTATGTGGGCTCACTGACCGTGCCGGCACACAACATGTGGGCCGATGCCGCGCTCGCCTATGCCAAAGAGAAATATCCCAACCTGAAGCAGGTGGGCGATCGCTATCCAGTCTCTGAGAAAGTGGACGATGCACGCAAACAGACGCTGGATTTGATCAAGGCGTATCCCGATCTGAAAGGCATCCTTGCCTTTGGCAGCCAGGGACCCATCGGAGCCGCTCAGGCGCTCCAGGAAAAAGGCTTGGCTGACAAGATCGCCGTTGTGGGTACTGTCCTGCCCAGCCAGGCACTGCCCTACCTCAAGGATGGCTCGCTGAAGCATGGCACCCTCTGGAACCCGGCCGACGCTGGTTATGGGATGGTGTGGCTGGCTAAATACTTGCTGGATGGCAACAAGGTCACGGACGGCATGGATGTTGCCGGTCTAGGCAAAGCGGCCCTCAAGGATCGAGTACTTGTCATCGATGCCGCCTTGGACATTACCAAGGAGAATGCCGAAAGCCTTGGCTTCTAATATTATCATACGTCGTTCGTCGCTTGAGACAGATCGCTGAACCAAGGAGTCCGAAGCTATCCGCTTCGGACTCCTTGGTTATCCCTTCTCAACGGGTCGAAACAATGGTTCAATCTTTCCTCTCGATGAAAAACATCAGCAAGCGCTACGTCGGCGTGCAAGCGCTGGATCGGGTGGACTTTGAGGTCGCCTACGGTGAGATCCACTGTCTGGTGGGCGAGAATGGTTCTGGAAAGTCCACGCTGATCAAAATTATTTCCGGAGCGGTGCAGCCGGACCCAGGAGGCATTATTGAAATCGACGGGGAGCGTTTCCACGATTATCATTCCATCGACGCCATCCGGAAGGGCATTGAAGTCATCTACCAGGATTTGTCCCTTTTCCCCAATCTCAGCGTGGCCGAAAACATCGCACTCAGTGAGATTCTGGCCGCCGGGGATCGCTTTGTCAATTGGCATGCTGTTCACGAAATTGCACGACGGGCAATGGCGCGCATTGGGGTGCGCCTTCCACTGGATGAGCTGGTAGGCGAGATCTCGATTGCCGACCAGCAGCTGGTTGCCATCTGCCGTGCGTTGACGCGGGACGTGCGCCTGGTGATCATGGACGAGCCGACCGCCTCGCTGACTCGTAGGGAGGTGGAAGCGTTGTTTAACGTGGTGCGTGATCTGCAGTCTAAAGGCATTGCCACCCTGTTTGTCAGCCACAAGCTGAATGAGGTGTTTCAGATTGCCGAGCGTGTCACGGTTCTGCGCGATGGGCGTAACATCGGCTGCTTCCCGGCGCGGGAGCTTAACGACCGCAAGTTGACCGAGCTGATGACAGGCAAACAGCTGGAGTACAGCCGCTATGTGCCCACCAAGTTGCCAGAGCAACCCTTGTTTGAGGTGCAAAGCCTTTCCTTGCGCGGCAACTTCCGCGACATCACCTTTCAGCTGCGTGCCGGTGAAATTCTGGGTATCACTGGCCTGCTGGGCTCCGGACGTACCGAGCTCGCGTTGGCACTCTTCGGCGTCAACCCAGCCCAATCGGGCGAGATCCGGATAGACGGGCGTCCGGTACGCATCCGATCGGTGCAAGACGCTATGCGCCTGGGGATCGGCTACGTGCCTGAAAACCGATTGATCCAGGGTCTCGTGAGCCAGCAACCAGTAAGCCGCAACATTGTCCTCACCATTCTGGAGCGCCTGGTCAATCGGCTGGGCATCATCGATCATCATGCCATGCGTAACACGGTGAAACACTGGATCGACCAGCTGAGCATCAGAGTACCATCGCCGGAAGCACCAGTACAAACACTTTCGGGTGGCAATCAGCAGCGTGTTGTGCTGGCTAAGTGGATTGCCACACAACCGCGCGTCCTGATCCTCGACGGTCCAACCATTGGGATAGATGTCGCCGCCAAGAGCGCCATTCACGACATCATCCGCGATCTAGCGCGCCGTGGCCTGGGCATCATTATGATCTCAGATGAGATGCCCGAGGTGTATCACAATTGCAATCGCGTCCTAGTGATGCACAAGGGTCGCATCATCGCCGAGTTCGACACCGCGCGTGCCAGTGAAGATGACATCCAACAGTGCATTAATCAGCTCAGCTAGCATACATACTTCGCCATAAGCAACGGAACTGCACTATGAGAAGATTGTGGAGATACCAAGAGACCTATGTCGCACTGGTCATCATTGTCCTCTCGTGTGCCATCACGCTGCTGAATCCTAATTTCTTGACGCTGGAGAATCTGTTTGATCTGCTCAAGAGCTACACGTTTTTGGGGATTCTCTCTATTGGGGTACTGTTTGTCCTGATCTCGGGTGGCATTGATATTTCCTTTACCGCAGTGGCTACAGTGGCAGTTTACACCACTATGTATTTCACCCTGCAGCACGGTGGCAACACCGCGACAGTGCTTTTTATGTCCGCCACCATTGGTGCCGCTCTGGGTTTTATCAATGCAGTGGTTATCCATTTCTTCAATATCCCCAGCATTATCACCACGATTGCCACGTTGAACATCTACTACGGTCTGCTCACTGTCTTCTCAGGTGGCACTTGGCTGTACAATATGCCGGAATGGTTCCGTCACTTTGCCGAGACCAATGTGATCAGCCTGGTCAATCCTGACAGGGTACCTTATGGCCTGTCGGTAATCCCGCTGATTTGGTTCGTGGTCATTGTGGCAGCTTGGGTGATTCTTCGCTACACCATGTTAGGAAGGGGCATTTATGCACTGGGGGGTAATCTCGCCTCGGCGCAGCGCACCGGCTTCAACATTCTGGCACTGCACCTGTTCGTGTATAGCTTTATGGGTCTGTTAGCGGGTATCGCTGGGGTCGTTGAGGTGATGCTAGCCCAGCGAGTAGCAACCAATTCGATGGTGGGCAAGGAGCTGGATGTGATCGCCGCTGTGGTGTTGGGAGGTGCCAGCTTGACCGGTGGGGTGGGCACGCTGTGGGGTACCTTGCTGGGCGTGGCGCTGGTGGGCATCATCGGTAACGGCCTCACGCTGATGCGTATCTCATCCTACTGGTACAACGTGTTTATCGGCCTGGTCATCATTGTTAGTGTCGGAGTGAGCGCTTACCGGCGCAAGATGCAGCGCAGGCGCAAGATAAGCGTCGAAGTGGAGTGATCGAAATGGCACGCAAGAACTCTGAGACGATCATCCTAGGTGTCATCTTGCTGGCCGTGTTCGGACTGATGTGGGCCTTGAACGGCAGCCAGTTCGTCCAATTCGAGAACATTCAATCGATGGCATTCCAGCTCCCCGAGCTGGGCATTCTTTCGCTCGCGATGATGATCACCATGCTCACGAGTGGGATCAATCTTTCCATCATCGCGTCGGCAAACCTTTCAGCTATCACGGCTGCGCTGATCCTGACTAATTTTGTGACCCCAGATGCCAATGGGATAGGACCTACGGCGATTGCGGCGTGTGCCGTAACCGCCGGCTTGCTGGTTTCGGCTATCATCGGATTGCTCAACGGTTTTCTGATCGCGGTCGTAGAGGTTTCGCCCATTCTGGCCACGCTGGGCACAATGATTCTGGTGAAAGGAGCATCCATCGTTTTGACGCGCGGATACACCCTCTCTGGATTGCCGGAGCCCATCCTTTTCATCGGTAACGGCTTGGTGGCGGGCATTCCCATGCCGATGATCATCTTTATCCTGTGCGCTGCCTTCATGGCGGCGGTTTTGAACCATACCCCGCTGGGCAATTATATCTATATGATTGGGTCAAACCCCATCGCGTGCTTCTTCGCCGGAGTCAATAATACGGCAGTGCTCTTCCGCACCTATCTGATCTCGGGCGTCTACTCCGGAATCGCCGCAATGATTATGATGTCCCGTTTTAACTCAGCCAAGGCCGACTATGGGGAATCGTACTTGCTGATGACCGTGCTGGCCTCTGTTTTGGGCGGGGTCAGCGCAGCGGGTGGTTTTGGCCGCGTGTCCGGATTGGTTTTGGCGCTGGTGATCCTGCAGCTGGTGTCCAGTGGGCTGAATCTGCTAAACGTGAACCCCTTCCTCACCATTGCCATTTGGGGGATGATCTTGATCTTGGTGATGGTGGTCAACTATCTGAGCGCTCGTTATCAGGAGACCCATCCGCGATGACGCTCGCGTGTCATAAGTGGGTTTTTCATCTATAATTGCCTGACATTGCTTCATTATGGTAAAATTACAATGTGACCTCGCGTAGACAGGCAGCTGGTGGGCCGTTGCGGCGGCGTGTCCTCATCATCGCCGCCCAGCTGATGTTGCTGCTGGCCGGCATCTCGCTGATGTCGGCCGTTGCTCTCAGTGTGTTTATGGCAGTGCGCGAGAAATCGTCCGCCACCCCGGCAACGGTTGTTCCTGCCCAACTCGCCTTGATCCATGGGAATAACCCCTCCGGATACCATGAGGGCACTCTTGTCGACAGCGAGGATGCGGCGTCTAATGCCGCACCCTCTGTATCTCCAGATGAGATTCATGCCCCTCACTTTCTACCTCAACGGGTGGGCATTGTCGCCGGCCACGCCGGTTATGACCCTGGTGCCGTCTGTCCTAATGGCCTGACCGAAGCTGAGGTCAACATGGCAATCGCCAAGATCGTTGTCGAATTGCTAAGCCAGCAGGGCTACCAAGTGGACCTATTGGAAGAATTCGATACGCGCCTAAGTGGCTACCGAGCTGACGCACTCGTCTCCATTCATGCCGATTCATGTGAGGTGCCCGGCGCCAGCGGTTTCAAGGCCGCACGGGTTACTCACAGCGCCATCCCCGAGGCGGAAGATCGCTTGGTGGAGTGCTTGTATCGTGAGTACGAAGCGGCCACCGGTCTTCCACGCCATCCCAACAGCATCACCGATAACATGACCAATTACCATGCCTTTTACGAGATCGACCCGTACACACCTGGTGCAATTATCGAGGTCGGTTTCTTGCTCGAGGACTATGCCTATATTGTGCGCCGCCCTCGCATGGTGGCGCGTGGTATTGTCAACGGCATCCTCTGTTTTCTGCACCAGAGTCCCTGAAAGATTTGGTGTGCCTTCTCGACTGTGCTATACTCCCACCTCAGTTAGCCCATTAACCCATAGAAAGAGCAGAGGCAGGCAGAAACCATGGCACCCAATGAACCGTATGATGTGATAGTGATCGGCGGTGGGCCAGGGGGCTACGTCGCGGCCATTCGGGCGCGCCAGCTGGGGCTCAAGACCGCCTTAGTGGAACGGGAAGCGCTGGGCGGTGTATGCCTGAATTGGGGGTGCATCCCCACCAAGGCGTTGTTGCGTAATGCCGAGGTTATCCGTCTTTTAGGGCAGGGCAAAGTGTTCGGATTCTCCTTCGACACCAGTACCTTGAAGGTGGACTACGCCGCAGCGCAACAGCGCAGCCGTCAGGTGAGCGGACGACTGGTCAAGGGTGTGCAATTCTTGATGCGCAAGAATGGCGTCGAGGTGATCGAAGGGACAGCAACGATCAAGAGTCCCACCCAGGTGGGGGTAGGAAATCAGTCGCTCACCACGCGCAACATTATCATCGCCACTGGTGCGCGTCCGCGCTCCATTCCCGGTGTCACTATCGACGGCAACCTGATCATCAGCAGCCGCGAAGCTCTCGAGCTGACGCAACTGCCAGCGCGCATCGTCATCATCGGTGCCGGTGCGATCGGGGTGGAGTTCGCCAGCATCTGGAACAGCTACGGTGCAGAAGTAACCTTGGTGGAGATGTTGCCCACTGTAGTACCCCAGGAGGATGCCGACATCGGTAGAGAGCTGGAGAAAGAGCTCAAGAAACAGAAGATCATCGTGCGCACTAATACACGTGTGGAAAAGGTCGAAACGACAGGCAATCAGGTCGTGCTTACCGTCTCCACTCTGGAGGGCAAGAGCGAGACACTGACGGCCGATAAGGCGTTGATGGCCATCGGCATCGTACCTAACAGCGATAACCTCGGCTTGGAGACAATTGGGGTACGCACCGATCGTGGCTTTATCCAGATAGACGAACACATGCGCACCAATGTACCTGGGATCTATGCCATTGGCGATGTTACCGGCAAGCTGGCGCTGGCACACGTTGCCAGTGCGCAAGGTATTGTGGCCGCCGAGACGATTGCTGGACACTCGAGCGAGACTCTGGACTATGCGCGCATGCCGCGCTGCGTTTATTCCTTCCCCGAAGTCGCCTGTGTGGGGTTGAGCGAGGCACAGGCACGCGACAAGGGCTACCGTGTCAAAACGGGCCAATTCCCCTTCCGCGCCAACGGCAAAGCATTGGGCCTGGACGAATATGAGGGCTTTGTCAAGATCGTCGCCGAGGAAGGGTACAACGAGATTTTAGGGGTGCACCTTGTCGGCCCCCATGTCACCGAGCTGATCGCCGGACCGACCGGCATGCTGCGTCTGGAGGCAACACTGGAGGAGCTGGCGCGCACTGTGCACCCACATCCTACCCTGAGTGAGACCATTATGGAGGCAGCCCACGTCACCTTGGGCGAGCCGATCCACATCTAGTCATCAGGAGATGCTATGTCTCTGCAAACTTATATCAACTTAATAGAGATCATCATCGCTGCTGGATTGATCGTGCTGATCCTGCTGCAGACCAAGAGCACCAGCTTAGGGAGCGTGTTTGGAGGCGATAGCGCCATCCATCGCACACGCCGCGGCGTTGAGAAGACGTTACACCAGGCGACCATCGTGCTTAGCGCCATCTTTTTCCTGATCGCTGTGCTAAGTGTGATTATGGCTGCTTGAGCAGCGACCTGCAGCTTTTGAACGGCCTTCTACATCCTCGTCAGGATTAAGTGCATGGTGCACAGGCCCTGTAAGACTGGAGCGAGTCTGAACAGCGTATGGGTAGATTAGTCCGGTGGCAAGTACTGATCGCCCTTAGCGGCATTGCGCTGGTGGGGGCATTTCTGTTTTCCTATGCGCTCGCCCGCACAACCGTTTTGGTGCCTGCTGAAGGGGGCGTCTACATCGAGGGCGTGGCCGGTGTCCCTCAACACCTGAACCCACTGCTGGCTGCTTATAACCAAGTGGACCAAGATCTGGTCGCGCTGATCTTCAACGGACTGACCCGTCTGAACGCTCAGGGAGATGCGGAGCCCGACTTAGCCAGCAGCTGGACGGTGGCACCGGACGGTCTCACGTACCTTTTCCGCTTGCGCCAGGATGTGCGTTGGGCGGACGGAGAGCGTTTTGATGCCGATGATGTGCTCTTCACAGTGCAGCTGCTTCAGTCTCCTGACTCCCCTGCCCTGCCTGATCTGGCGGCATTGTGGCGTACCATTCGGGTGGAGAAGATCGATCCCTACACGGTGCGCTTCCGGCTAGAACAACCTTTCCCGGCGTTCCTCGACTACACCAGAATTGGCATCCTGCCACACCATATCCTGCAGGGAGTGCCTATCCAGGAGCTGCCCACTCATCGCTTTAACACCTACCCAGTTGGCACAGGGCCATTTATGGTGGCCGAGATCTCGACCCACCGTGCGCGCCTGGTGCCTAACCCGCGCCATTTTGCGCGCAAGCAGCCCTATTTGGAGGCACTCGAGCTGCACTTCTATCCGAGCTACGAGCATCTGCCCGCTGCCTATGAACAGGGCGATATCCTAGGGCTGAGCTATGTGCCCCCTTATCTGTTTCCCGAGGTCACTCGTTTTGCCGGGCTGAATCTCTACAGCGCACGCGCTTCCGGCTTCTACCTGATCTATCTGAACCTGCAAGACGACGAGCGTTCCTCCTTCCTTCAAGATAGCCGCGTGCGTAAAGCCCTGTTGTACGGAGTGGATCGCCAATCCTTGATCGACCAGGCACTACATGGCCAAGGGCTCGTCTCTGACGGTCCCATTAGCCCTTGGTCGTGGGCATATGCCCCTGATGTGTCTTCCGTACCCTATGACCCGGTGCGTGCCAAGCAATTGCTGGACGAGGCACGTTGGATAGACAGCGACGGTGACGGGGTGCGTGATAAGAAAGGGAAATCGCTCCGCTTCACCCTCCTCTGTAGCGAAGATCCCGACCACATCGCTCTGGCACAGGCCCTAGCGCAGCAATGGACTGCGTTGGAGGTCGCTGTGGAGATCGAAACACTTGGCGGGGGACTGGTGGAACGCCTGCGCACCCACGATTTCCAAGCTGCTCTTGCCGAGGTCGTGATCTCTGGCGACCCTGACCCCTACCCGATGTGGGATCAGACGCAAATCGAACAAGGACAAAACTACGGGGGCTGGGATAACAGCAAAGCAAGTCGGTTGTTGGCTGAAGCACGTCGCACAGTGGACCGCGAGGAGCGCAAGGCACTGTATGCCGAGTTCCAGCGCATCTTCGCCGAGGAGCTGCCTGCGCTGATCCTAGCTGATACCGTCTATACCTATGCTGTGGATGCCTCGGTGCGACAGGTGCAGCTTGCTCCCTTGATGACCCCAGCAGATCGCTTCCGAACCATTGCTGATTGGTACATGAATATGCGCCGTGTAGTTGTGGTCGAAAAGACGCGTCGTCTCGGTGGTATGGGTTTCCCGCCTTGAGGGATATGCCCTGCCGGAATGGCGAGAGTTTTCGTGCTGAATGCTTCTATCCATCATTCTCACCATCTTGCTGCACTGCCCGGTGCTGAAACGCTTGTCTTCTCCCCTCCTGTAGGGTAGAATGCTCTGTACCGGAACTCAGAAAGGGTTTGTGCGATGAAATGGAAACGATTCTTCTTGCTTGTCCTCACGTTGGTATTGGCTCTTACAGCTTGCTCTTCGCCGACCTCGGAAGCACAAACGCCCGCCACAGCGACCACTGACAGGTTATCAGTGGCTATCACCACTACACCCACCGCAACCACACAGACCGAAACAGGGACACTCACAGCGGTGAGCACACCTGCCGAGACGACCACCCCTGCGTATCCTACGCCCAACCCTAATCCCCAGTGCGAAGCGCTCAAGCTACCTGTCGCCACCAACCTGCCCCCGGTCACGGAGCAGGATTGGAGCCAGGGCAAAGCAGACGCGCCCGTCACCGTGATTGAGTATGCCGACTTCCAATGCCCTGCTTGTGCCGGGGTGAGTCCTCTGATCAAGCAGCTGTTGGAGGCCGAGGGGAGCAAGGTGCGCTTGGTCTATCGCCATTTCCCGCTGATCTCCATCCATGATAAGGCGATGATCACTGCCGAAGCGGCGGAGGCAGCGGGTGCCCAAAGGAAGTTCTGGGAGATGCATAGCCTCCTGTATGAGCGGCAGCGCCTATGGGCTGCCAAAAGCGCTGACGAGATGCCCGATGTGTTGGTAGAGTATGCTCAGGAGCTGGGATTGGATGTGGCCCAGTTTAACCAGGCACTCACCCAGCACACTTATCGCGCTAAGGTGCAACGACAATATGACGATGCCATCGCCTTGGGTTTGCCCGGCACGCCCAGTCTCATTTTCAACGATGTGCATTACCCCTCCGATCAGCTGGGCTTTTCCGAGCTCGCTTTTAAATTCTTCCTCCACATTGTAGTATTCCGCGACCCACCCCCACAAGTGATTCGGTCAGACAGACGGTACCAAGCCACTATCCAGACCGAGAAGGGGGATATCGTGATCGAGCTCTTCGCCGAC
>JASFBB010000272.1:0-6937 GCA_036172345.1 Anaerolineae bacterium | reverse complement strand
CCGCTGGCCCACGCGCGCGGCTCAGCCCAACCCATCCGAGCCGCGACCGTCAGGGAGCGGTATCCCGGCCGCTGGCCCACGCGCGCGGCTCAGTTAAAGTGCGCGGCGTGCCGTGCGTGCTAAAGGATCGCCACCGTGGGCAGCTGGGTGAGCACTTCCGCCCCATCCGGGTGTATGAGCACCAGATCCTCGATGCGCACACCGCCCCAATTGGGCAGGTAGACGCCTGGCTCGAGGCTCACCACGGCGCCGACCGGCAGCATGTCTGAGCTGGTGGGGTTGAGGCGCGGCGACTCATGAGCGGCCAGGCCGATCCCATGGCCCAGCCCATGGCCGAAATATTCCCCATAACCCGCTGCGGCGATCACCTCGCGTGCCAGACGGTCCGCTTCGGCGCCGCTGAGACCCGCCCGCAGGCCGCGCAACGCCGCCTGCTGGGCTTCCCGCACCAGCTGCCAGAGCTCCTGATAACGTCCATCAGAGGGTGGACCCAGGCAGATGGCGCGCGTGAGGTCGCTGCAATAGCCGTCCACCACACAGCCGAAGTCGACGACGACCGGCTCGCCAGCCTGGATGAGGCGTTCGGTGGGGGTAGCGTGGGGCAATGCCCCGTTGGGCCCAGAAGCGACGATGAGCGGGAAAGCCACCGCCTCGGCGCCTAGCGTGCGCATGCGGCTCTCCAGCTGCCAGGCGACTTCGCGCTCGCTCATGCCGGGGCGCAGCACCTCTAACAGCTGCGACCAAGCTTGCTGAGCGATGGCGATGGCGCGGCGCATCGCCCCTAATTCATCCTCATCCTTGACCTGGCGCAGCTGTTCCACCAGCCCGACTGTGTCCACCAGCGTGGCCGTATCCCCTACTGCAGCGCTCCAGCGCCGCCACATCTCCACCGAGACATGGGCCGCTTCATATCCCACCGCGCTGCCCTGCACGCCCAGCTCCCGCAGCAGACCTGCCAGATGCCCTTCGAAGTCACGCCCCACCTGGAAGAGCTCCCAGTCAGGGCATTGCTGACGCACCTGTGCATAATAGCGGAAGTCGGTGGCGATTCCCTGGCGCTCATGGGTGATCAACAGCACGCCCGCGGAGCCGGTGAACCCGGACAGATAGCGTCGGTTGTGGGATTCGGAGATGAGTAGCGCAGCCAACCCCTGCTCGCGCATCCGCTGGCGCAGGCGTCGCAAACGATCGGCAAAATTCATGCTCATGTCCTAAATCCGGCGCAGTGGGTATGGCTCACAGCCATTGCTTGAGAAACGTGAGCACCTCGGCGCGCATGGCTGCTGTCTCGAAATGGCCGATGTCATAGCGGCGCAACTGCCATGCCTGCGGCGCCCCCAGTGCGGCGTACACCTCTCTCAGTTCGGCATCGATGCGCTCCAAACCGGCCGGCGGGGTGAGCGGATCGTAGTTGCCCGCCAGGCTCAAATGGGGGCGTGGCGCGATCAGCGCGTTGATCTGCGCTGTGGTAAAATGCTTAAGCAGCCCGGGCACATAATAATAGATGCCGTGGCCGTCCAGCCCGCGCGTCTCGATCAGAGCTTGATAATCCGTCAGGCAACACATATCCACGCAGACGCGGATGCGTGGCTCCAGAGCGGCCACCCACCAAGCCATCGTGCTCCCCATCGAGATGCCCAAGGTAGCAATGCGGTTGGCATCCACATCGGGGCGCGCCACGAGATAGTCCAGCGCGCGCAGGCTGTCGTAGACCATCATACCCCACATCACCTGCCCGTTCCAAAGCATCTGCTTGAAGATCTCCGACTCGCTGCGTCCGCGTCGCTCGCCGAAGGCCCAGTGATCGATGCACAGCGCCGCATACCCGTGCCGCGTCAGCGCCTCGGCATAGGGTGGTGTGTGCAGGAACGTCCGCCCGATCAGCAGCTCCTCCTTGCCGATGTGGTACTCACCTCCATGGGCGTGGTTGTAGAGCACCGCCGGCCATGGCCCCTGTCCCTCCAGCGGGCGCACAAAATAGGCCGGCACCGCCTCGACGCCATTTAGGTCGAGCACCAGCCTTTCCAGAAAATACCCCGGCCGTTCTTCCACACCGAGACACGCCGCGCGGATCGGGCGCTGACGATGCGGCAGCGCGCCGAGCAGATCATAGAGCTGTTGCCGCTGTGCGGCTGGGTCTAACTGTGCCTGGGTCAAATCGCAACCCTCCTGAGATTTCAGCTGGCGAGGCCGCGCTACTTCACCCACGGATCGAGGGCATCGCGCAGGCCGTCGCCGATGAGATAGATCGAAAGAGTGGTCAAGAAGATGAACAACCCGGGCGCCAACACGAGCCAGGGTGCATCGGTAAAATTGCCCAGCGAGCCCTGCATCATATTGCCCCAGCTGGGCAGGGGAGGCCCGATGCCCACTCCCAAGTAGCTCAGCCCCGCTTCGGCGATGATGGCGCCGGCCACGTTGAACACCCCCACCACGATCACGATCGAAGAGACGTTTGGCAATATATGGCGGAACAAGATGCGCCAGATCGAGGCGCCGATCGCACGGCTGGCGAGGATATATTCGCGCTCGCGGATGGAGAAGATCTGGCCGCGGATCAAACGCGAGACGCCCATCCAGCCGAAAACGCCGATGAGGAAGGACAGCCCCTCCGGACCGGGCTGAAAGATGCGCGAGAGGATGATCAGCAAGAACAGCAGTGGGATGCTGCCCAACGTCTGGATGATGGCGTTGATGATGTCATCAATGAAGGTAGCGGCATAGTAACCGCTGATCAGGCCCAAGACGACCCCCAGCGTCATCGAGATGCTGGCCACGTAGAGGCCGATGCGCATCGAGATGCGCCCGCCATATAGCGCGCGGCTCAACACATCGCGGCCAGCCTGATCCGTGCCCATCCAGTGGCAGGTGCCGCGCGGAGCCGCCAGGCAATCCCGCAAGCCGGTCAGCGAGGCCGAGAAAATAGCCTTCCACAAAGACCAACGACAAGTGGTCACGCCACCCGCCTGACACGTCTGGGTGAATTCTTGGAAGATGGGCCAGGCGACTTCCGCCCAGGTGGGTGGCGCATTGCGCCTGGTCAGGTTGGTGGTAGTGGGGTCAAAGCCGAGCACCTGATCGCTGATCCAACCGGCAGTGACCGACAGGATCACCATCACGGCCAAACCGAAGATTGCCGCCAAGGTCAGCTTGTCGCGCAGCAGCTTGGCCAGCACCGCCTGCCAGTAGGTTTGCTCCTTGACCCTGCGGAAACGAGGAATCGAGACGCTCACCGCCGCTTCTGCGTCTGAGCCAGGCGCTTCTTTCCGGCGCATCACCGTGATCTTCACAGCTCGTACTTGACCCGCGGATCGACGAAGCTGTACAGGATGTCCACCATCAGGACGCCCATGATGCCCAGGAAGGAGCTGATGACAAACAGACCCATCATCACCGGATAATCGCGGCTGTTGATGGCGATCACAGCCAAGCGGCCCATTCCGGGCCAGGAGAAGACCAGCTCAAAGAGGATCGAGCCGGAGAGGAAGATCAGGAAGATGCCGCTCAGCCCGGTGACGAAGGGCAAAATGGCATTGCGCAGCACGTGGCGCCAGATGACCAGGTGTTCGGGGAGCCCCTTCGCGCGCGCGGTGCGCACGTAATCCTGATTGAGCACCTCCAGCATCTCAAAGCGCATGATGCGCGAGATGCTGATCCACCCGCTGATGGCACTCACCACGGCCGGCAGTGCGAGGTGATGCAGGCGATCCGGCAGGGAGCCATCTCCGATGGTTTCCATCCCGCCCAGCGGCACAAGTCGTAGGTAGCCCCCCAGGATGATCAGCAACAGCAACCCAATCCACCACTCGGGCACCGTGTTGACCAGCACCGTAGTCACCCGGATGATGTGGTCGGGCAGCTTGCCGCGATGGAGCGCGGCATAAATGCCGGACGGAATGCCCACCGCCACGCTGATGACGAGGCTGGAAAAGCCCAGCATAAACGTGGCAGGGATGCGTTCGACGATCAGGTCAATCACATTCGATCCTTTGAAGTAAAACGAACGCCCGAAGTCCAGGCGCAGGATGCCGCGCCCGCATCGCTCTGCATTGACGCGGCATTGCCCGCTCTGCCACGCAGCACCGCCAGGCAGGATGGTAAACCAGTCTTCGCCCGTCAGCCATGCCAGATATTGCACTAGGATGGGTCGGTTCAGGCCGTATAGCGCGCTCAGCCGGTCGAAATCGGCCGCGGTACGTTTGGGATCGTCATCCAGAAATTGCAGCGGCCCTCCCGGCGCCAGCTGATAAATGGTGAAGCCGATCAGCGTGGCAATCCACACCAGGAAGAGCGACTGCAATCCGCGGCGGATGATATAGCGGGTGAGTGCCTGCCTCACGGAGTAGGCGCCTCCTCGATGTACCAGTCCTCCATGTTCCAGCCGATGCCCAAAGCGGTCGGGACGATCCCCTTAATGCGCTTGTTTTGGCCGCTCCATGACTTGTTATAGAAGAGGAAGATATAAGGCGCGTCTTCCGCGATGATCCTCTGAATCTGCTGGTACTTCTCCTTGCGGAACTCCAGGTCGCAGTTCGAGCCGGCCTCTTCGAACAGCCTTTCCACTTCCTTGTTGATGTAGGCCACTGAGTTCAACTGCGGGATGTTCTCCTCGGCCCAGATGGTGTACATAATATGCGGCTCGATAGTCGCCTGCCACCCGCCGATGTATATATCCCAATCAGGCTCGTTGGAATGGAGCGCCTCCAGATAGGTGGACCATTCCATCGCCTGAATGTCTGCCTCCACGCCAATGCGGCGCAGATAGTCCTGCACGGTGACGGCGATGAGCTCACGCGTCTTGCTGGTGTTCGGGCCGAAGATCAGCTTCAGGCGCAGCTGTTTGCCGTTCTGGTCCAGCATCTTGCCGTCTTGGAACGTATAACCCGCCTGCTTGAACTCCGCGATCGCCTTTTCCGGATCGTAGTCATAGCACGGGACATCCGGATTGTACACCCACGAAGTCTCCGGATAGACGGAGCACAGCCGTTTCGCCTGGCCCTGCATCACTTCTTCGGTCAGCAGGTCCTTATCGATGGCATAGCTCAACCCGCGGCGGACGTGCAGGTTGTGCGTCGGGAAGCCGGGGCGCATGTTGAGGCCGATATAGCTCCACAGCGCTGCGGCCGGCCACCACTCGTAGACGGTGATGTTGGGCAATTGGCGCGCCTCCTTGAGTTTGTCGGGCGTGATGGGGCCCGTGTCGCTTTCCCCTGTTTTCATCTTCTGGTAGGCGACATCCTGATCCGGCACGATCTCGATGACGTAACGGCTGATGTTCGGGGCACCGTGATACCAGTAGTTTTCATTGGCCTCAAAGACGGCGTATTGATCGCGCTTCCACTCGACCAGCTTATAAGGCCCCGAGACGACCGAGGGCTTGTTCATCTCCGGATTCTTGTCCGGGTCGTTCCACGGCAGCTTCTCCCAGACGTGCTTGGGCAGTGGGGTGATCAATCCGGACATCTGCCCCAGACTTGGGCAGTAGACCTTGTCGATCTTGATCTCCAGGGTGTAGTCATCCAGCGCTTTATAGGACTTGATGAACCCGAGCTGGGAGAGATAGGGGAACTCATTTGCCGGATTGATGACCTGCTGATAGGTCCATTCGAAATCGCGCGCGGTGATGGGTTGGCCGTCGCTCCAGAGCATACCCTTGCGCAGGTGGAAGGTGAAGGTAAGACCATCCTCTGAGATGGAATACTTCTCTGCCATGTTGGGGATGTATTGCAAGGTATTTTCATCGAGCCGCAACAGCCCACCTGTATAGACCATGCCCTGATAGCTGCTGGACGCCGTGTCGGTGGTCAAATAGGGATGGAAGCTGACCGCGTCCGAGGTGGCAACGTCTTTGTACTCGCCGCCGCGCTTGGTGCGCGGGGTGGTGACATCCTCATCGCTCACCACCGTGATCCCTTTTTGGGGTTCACGCGCCTTGGCCGCTTCGGACTCTTCAACCACCTGAGTGATCACCTGTTGCGATACTTCCAGAGTAGCAGCGATAGTGGGCGTTGGTGCCTGCTCCGTAGCGGGTGCGCCCGTTTCCGTAGGAGCAGGGGTGGCTGGCGCGATGGCTGTCGGCGTCGCCTGTGCCTCAGGCGGCGGAGTCGTGGGCGGTGCGCACTGCGTTGCCAGCAACGCGCACACCACAAGGATCACCACCAACCAATGTGCTGGATATCTGTATCCCTTCATGGCATATATCCCTTCCGTAAAATTTCAGATTGGCTTTTGGCCAGCATGGCCAGCAAGGATTGGTGACTATAGGATGAGTAAAGAGTATAGCACGTTTCTTCAGGGCTCACAACGTTGGCAAGGATGGGGTTACGAATCACCCACCACGCCTCACCAGCCTGATCCGACGTGTAGGGTGTGGTAATTCTATGGGAACGCAGGTGATACGCGCCACTGCATCGTAGCAAGCCTCCACCAACCTGTCGTCCACATAGGCGGCCAGTGCTCCGTCGGCTCGCACAGCGAGCTCAGCATAGGGTGATTTCTCCTCGCGGATGATTAGCTCCACGCCGTCATGCAAGTGCTCGCAGCGGATGATCTCCGCTGTGCAGTGGGCAAGCGTTCCGCACAGGGTAGGCAAGTCATATTCCTAGGACTTACGCAGTTGGGATGAGTTCATAGATGGGCTGAGCCAGATAGGTTTGGATGGCATCCCGAAGGATCACTACCACCGACGAGGAATTCTACCGACCCTATCTGCCCTAACGTCGGATGCCTGCCGTTCCTGGGCCTCAGCGCCCGCTGGGTGCACATTGCACAACGCACTGTGTCCCCACACTGGGGTGGGGATGGGCGGCCAACCTCTCATGTCAGTACTGCGACGTTTAGGGTATACAGGCGATGAGAGGCCATCAGCCCTGCTCTGCTCCTCTCCCGTGATCAAGGGGCTGGTGACGATCTACTGGCCCATCACCCCTAGCGAACC
>JASFBB010000271.1:0-8114 GCA_036172345.1 Anaerolineae bacterium | reverse complement strand
AGTACGCACCCACCACTTCGCTCTCCAAATTATAACGATCCCGATAGCGAGTCTGAATTTGGAGAATAGGCTCAATACCATTAGCCAAACTATGGATGGCGCAGGCAAGCCCTCCCATACGGGCCACGCCCCGCGGGTTGTCCGTGAAGTTGAAGGTGTCAACGCACCCTTCCAACTGCTCAGCCAGGCGGGCGATGCGTACACCAGTGGGTTCCATTGGGGGCGCTACTTCAACCGAGACAACAAACTTCCCATCGCGCAGATGGCTCTCAAGCTGAGAGGCTGGTTCGGAGTATGCAGGTGGATGATAATGGCTGTCTCCCTGCCACCATGATGGTAGTGCTCGCTGTCGGTTATGATATTCCTCCCACTCAGCATAATAGCGAGCCGGATTGATGAACCGATCCAAAAGACGAGGACCATATCCGTGCAGACAACTTTGGGTGTGCGGGGTGACCATACCTACCTTGGACAAATTATCTTGTCTCGCGCTTGGAGCATTAACCTCCAGCAGTCGCTCTAGAGTCCCTTGTTGTTCTGCCCGTTTGTAGATAAGATACCAGGTACAAGCCCGGGTAGGCTTAATAAAGCAATGATGTGGATTCGAACCGCGGCATGGACCGTTGCGCAGCTTGCGCGTGCAGGTAAGAGGACAGATAAAAGCAGTTTGGAAGAGGAGACACTGGCCACACGCCTGACACTTGAACAAAGCTCTGTCAATTTGACTATATAGCACCAATTTTAGACACAAACGCGCCTGCCGCCATGCTCGTGCACCTATCATGCATTGGAAGCCGGATGCCAGGCGCTGCCACATTGCACTACTCCTAGGCAGATCAGATACACGTTATGCGTTTCAAACATCGGGTGCACTTATAATTATCGCATACAACAAAATTGCTGTCAAGGGCTTGAAAAGGTGCAATTTATATGTTAAGATAGATAACAAATGATGAGTCTTTCTTGATATCTTGTGCGAGGGAAGTGCCATAAAGGAGGTGTCTTATGTATCGAGTCTTCATTGCGTTGCTCGTGGCACTGCTGGCCTCCGTAATGTTGACCGAAGTGGCTGCTGCCCAGTGGCCTTTTTACGTATGCACTTCATCCGGTTGCTACTACCCCTATTACCACCCATACCACGGTCCGTATTATGGAAGCAGCTACTCTTATGGCTACTGGACGGGGTATTACACCGGCTACGCCTACGGATACAGCAAGGGTTATTACGATGGCAGCCGCGGCGATCCCTACAATCCATCGTACAGCTATTACCCTTATGCCTACTATCCACCCTATCCAATCTATCCGGTGGTGTACGGCGGCCATACATCGCCGAGCTACTGATACATCAAGAAGACACATCAGCAGCCCAAATTGACCTGGTGGAATAGCGCAGCTTGCGCCAAGCAATATAGCAATGGACGAGCATCAGCGGTGTGATGCCCAGTTAGTGTTGGATTGTGCGATTAGAAGACCTACAGTTTGGAGCGGGAGCGGTCAAGAAGCTCGCCTCCATCTATTACCATAACCTCGCCGGTGACATAATCCGCTGCAATAAGATACATCACGGCGCGCGTGACATCCTCTGGATTGCCCCAGCGTTTGAGAAGGGTACGCCGTGCAGCACGTTCGATTTTTGAGGCATCATAGTCAGGTGGTGGGAGGATAAGTCCAGGCGCCACCGCATTCACACGTACCGTGGGGGCTAGCTCAAGTGCCAGCTGGCGTGTCAGCGCGAGCAGCGCTGCTTTTCCCACGCTGTGGGCAACAAATCCAGGCCAAGGCTGCCATGCCGACAAGTCCGCAATATTGATAATGAGACCATCACCCCGTTTTAGCATGAGAGGCGCAACAGCATTGGCACAGTAGAAAGCGCCATGGATCAGAATGGCAGTGACACGGTGCCAAGCGGAAAGATCATCAGCAGGGAAGGGGGTTTTTACGAAATAGGATGCACTGTTGATCAGGATATCGACACCCCCAAAATGCTCTACAGCTGCTTGAACCATAGCGCTCACCTGCTCATAGTCCGCCACATCTGCCTGAAACGTCAGGGTGGATACTCTCCAACGGCGTGCTTCAGCAGCTGTTGCTTCAGCCGCTTCCCTCGATTTGTGGTAATTAATGACGACATTACACCCAGCTTGCGCTAAAGCCAGCGTAATCGCCTTGCCCAAGCGGTGAGCGCCACCTGTGATCAGTGCCACCTTTCCCCGCGGATCCATTACGAGCTATCTATGATGCACAAATGTTCATCCGTTGAATGTAACGATACTGCCATCCGTGTATTATGGCATTAGTAAATCTTCTTAACAAATCAATGCTCCAGGAAACCATACTCGAACAGAGAACACACTCACTTGGCACAGTATAATGTCTCTGTTATACTCGATATGTATTTTGCGGTTCATATTCCCTGGCGGCAGCAATGCTCTTGTGCTAGCTGGGTAGCACTACTACTAGAAGTGGGAAAGAAAACAGAGATCACCGAAACCAGAATGCCATCGCCTCTTGAGTGCATCAACTGTGGGGCTCGTCTGGGAGGTAAAGAGACCCGATGTCCCATATGTGGTGCAAGTGTACGCCTCGGGCGTAAGTGGCGTTTCTGCCCATATTGCGGTGCAGACGTGGCGCAACGTGCGCACACTTGTCTAATGTGTCAGATGCCCCTCGATGATGCGCCTATGCAGGGAGTGTTGCGTAGTATTTCTTGGACATGGGTGGTCGCAGTGGCATTGTTGGCAATGCTAAGCGGCATTGGCTGGAGCTTGTGGCGTGCAGCGCCACGTCCCGAGGCCAAAACGCAAACAGGGGTTGAGCATAATCCCGTCCGACTTGTGGGGGCGACGTCCACACCTTATCATCTAGCGACTCCAACTTCCATCCCCCCTACACCCACACCCCAGCTTGTGCCTACTCCTGTCACTCCTTCCCCAACCCCCACACCGCTGATTCATGTGGTGAGATCCGGTGAAACATTGCAGCTGATCGCCGCTTATTATGACGTTACACTAAAGGATCTGATGCAAGCCAACGGTTTGGACGAAGAGGCGGCGCGTCGCTTGCGCGTGGGGCAGGAGATTACTATCCCAGGACCTGTCGACGCAAGCGAGGTTATGACGAGAGAAGCAACGAAAGTTGTACCGACGCGACGCATCATCCATACAGTACAGCCAGGCGATACCTTGATCTCCATCGCGGCACACTATGGCGCCGACTTGGACGCTATCATCGCCGCTAATCCGGACATCAACCCTGACTTGATCTACGTCAGCCAGCAGATTGTGGTGCCCTTGTTACCACCAACGTCTACACCTACCCACACGCTCACACCCACACCCACCAGCACTCCTGGCCCTCCTTTGAAAGCCCCTACACTCCTCTATCCCGTCGATGGTCAGATATTCGAAGGGCCAGAAGCCTCCATAGTGCTAAACTGGACTACAGTGGAGACTTTGGGCAAAAGACAATTGTACCTAGTCGAGGTTGAGCTACCGAACCAACCTTCCGTCATCCAACATATTACTCATAGCACCTCATGGCGACTGCCAGCTGAATTGCGGCCGAATGGCGATAAACACACTTGTCTGTGGCGAGTGACCATCGTAGAGGAACCACCTGACGCCGCAGGCGATCCCGCCACTTGGTATCACGCTAGCCCCCCATCTCCGGTGCGCCATTTCGAATGGCGTTGAACTGGTTTTCCTCGGTCGGTCTTTGTTCTTCCTGGGGACTCTTTTTGACTCCTATAAAGTTTGTGCTATAATTTAAGCTTGTGTGCGCATTCACTTTCTGCTCCTGGTAGCAGACCAGGAGCAAACCCAGAGAAAGGAGACTATACTATGCGCAGCTACGAATTGGGTCTCGTCCTTCAGCCCACCCTCGAAGAAACTGAGGTCACGCGCCTCATTGAAAAAATAGGTCAATACCTCAGCACTGATGGCGGAAACGTGACGTCGGTCGATATCTGGGGCAAAAGACCTCTCGCGTATCCCATTCGCAAGCAACGAGAGGGTATTTATGTCTTTTTGCAGGCCCAGATTGACCCGCGCAAAGTAGAGCAGCTAGAGCGCAATCTTAAGCTGGATGAGAACATCCTGCGTCACCTCGTGATCCATATAGAGACGTAAGTGCCAATAGAGAGCGTCGCATCGCTCTGGAAGCTAAGAAGCTATGAGTTCGGTACGCGAGTCTGAGGGAGAGGAGAGATGTCACGAGGATTAAACAAAGTGATGATCATTGGTAATCTCGGTCGTGATCCTGAGATGCGCTACACTCCTGGAGGCAAGCCTGTCACCTCTTTCAGTCTAGCTGCAAGTCGCACTTGGATTGCCCCTGACGGTGAACGCCGCGAAGAAACCGAGTGGTTCAACGTGGTCACCTGGGGACCGCTGGCAGAGATTTGTCAGCAATACCTTACGAAAGGACAACAGGTATACGTGGAGGGCAGGTTGCAGACGAGGGGCTGGGAGGATGACAATGGGCAACGCCACTTCCGCACAGAAGTTGTAGCCAACGAGATGATCATCTTGGGCAACCGTGGAAGCCATGACGATCAGCCAGTGCATCGACACAACGGGCACGGGACCAGACCAGAGGACAAGGAAGCACCTTTCTGACTCGTCCTAAATTGTGGCTAAGAAAAACACTGGGCACGTATCATGTATCCGAAGCTTAAAACAAGGGGGAGCTTTAATGATTGACGATTTTGTCGATGAGCTAGAAGAAGGTGAAGAGGGACCGATTGATGAGATCGAGGTTGAAGAAGAGGCAGCCTTTCCAGAGGTTGCAGAGCAACAAGCAGCTGCACCTGGAGCACGGCCCGGCATATCTGGCTTCCGCCCTAGACGTCTGGTTTGTGCATTCTGCGTGGATAAGGTGAAAGTTATTGACTACAAGAATGTAAAGCTATTGGAAACATACTTAGACAACTATGGTAAGATAAAATCGGGGCGCAAAACCGGAACCTGTGCTAAGCACCAACGCCGATTGGCGGTTGCCATCAAACGCGCTCGCCATCTAGCTTTATTGCCCTTTACTGCTAGCCGACTAAGCGCCGGTGAGTAACGCCAGCTCGCGCCAGATAGATCAAGATAGGCATTTGTAACGAATAGGATGACCGACCTCCTGGGCGGGTAAGATGCAACATTTTGTGATCGGCCAACGTTCTTCGAGATTGCCCAGGATGTCGGTCAGTTTTTTAATCCCCTATTCTGCCAATCGTGAGAAGTTACTATGAAAAAGCAGAAAACACGCGCCGACAAGAGCCTAACCAAGAAACAAATTGTGCTCAAAGGACGTCAATGGCAGCAGCAAAAACGCATATATATTGGCTTGGCTGCCCTGGCTGGACTGATCTTCCTGATTGTTTTAATCGCCTTATATGATATTCTAATCGCTCAGCCAGCCCGCCCCGTAGCCATCGTGAATGACATCGCTATCCGTCAGGATCAATATCAGACACGCTTGCGTTATGAGCGCTTCCTGTTGGACTCTTTGGAGCGTCAGATCGATGCCCAGCTCGCCACGCTAGATAGTACCAATCCCGAAAACGATTTCATCACACAATATCTGGAACAAGTGCGTGCGCAGCTGACACAACAGCGTGCAAGTCTGCCTCGCCAGGTGATTGACGAGATGATCGAGGAAGAGCTGGCACGCCAGAAAGCTAAGGAAGTGGGCATCTCTATTGGTGAGGAAGAAATACGTGAAGCGATCCGAGCTCGACTAGCCCAGCAGCTGGGTTATTTGACCCCTGCTGAGGCAACAGCAATTGCGCAGACGGCGGTAGCCGAGACAGCTACGGCTCAGTTGTTCACGCCGACACCCTCTCCCACCGCGACTGCGACCCTGACCAATACAGAAGTGGTCACGGCAACCCCCACGATAACCTTGAGTGAAGAGACGACGCCGGCACCAACACCTACACGCCATATCATCACTGAGGAGGAGTTTGACAAGGAGTACACCCGCTACGTCCAAGTGCTTAGTGAACAAGCGCGCGTTTCGGAGACAGACTTGCGCCAGTATACGGAGGGTCAGTTACTGGTCAACGCGCTGCGCAAATGGTTCGCTGAACAAACCCCCAAAGAGGCAGAGCAGGTCCACGTGAGCCACATTCAGGCAGCCAGCGAAGAACAAGCCAAGCTGGCACTAGAACGTTTGAATCAGGGCGAAGACTTTGCATTAGTAGCTCAGCAAGTCTCCTCCAACACGGTCACGGCCGAAAAGGGGGGAGATCTAGGATGGTTTATGGAGGGTGAACTGGCGCTGCGCTACACCCCTGAAATCGAGAGCATCGCTTTCTCTCTCGAGCCCGGGCATTATTATACCCAGCCAATCACTTCTACAATGGGCTGGCAGATTATTAAGGTAAACGAGCGAGGCGTCCATCCTCTCAACGAAAATCAGCTCTATGCCAAACAAGTTGAAGCCTACTCGACTTGGTTGCAAGAAGCGAAAAAGAACGTCCAAGATTTCTGGCAATCCAGTGTAGCACCACCTGACCCTAAGCTTCAGCAGAACCGCTAGCACTCTAGCGCGTCTGGCGCACCGCCTCGACCACGTTGGGCAAGCGGGCGATGCGCGTCAGAACGCGCGCCAGTTGATGGACATCGCTGATCTGAAGTGTCAGGGTCATCTTGGCCATATTGCTTTTGGGCTGTGTGGCCAGGTTGGCAGCGCTCATGTTGATCGACTCCTCAGCTATGACTGCAGCGATATCACGGAAGAGCCCCGGCCGGTCGTATGCGCGCACTTGAACTACCACTGGGTAGGTGTCTGTTACCTCATCGCCCCAATCCACTTCTATTAACCGCTCCCCCTCATTCATACGCAACACATTCAAACAGTCACGCCGATGAATAGTCACACCGCGCCCTCGCGTAACGTAGCCTACAATCGCGTCACCCGGCACTGGATTGCAGCAATGCGCCAGATGGGTCATCAGCCCGCCCGCGCCACGCACGCGAACGCCAGTTGATGGACTCTTCGCAGGACGCGGTGCCGTGGTGGTCACCTCAAGATCCGGCTGGGTAGACCTCGTCAGGTCCAGGACTCTCCCGACGATCTGTTGGGCATTGATGTCGCCCGCCCCAATAGCGGCCAACAAATCCTCTGTCTTTTCCAGATTGAATTTGCGCGCAATCTGGTCGAAGGGGATTTCACTCAATCCCAAGCGTTTGAGCTCCCGTTCCAACACCTCACGCCCTTGCGCAATATGTTGTTCGCGATTTTGTCGCTTGAACCATTGACGAATCTTGCTCATCGCGCGTGAGGTTTTCACATAGCCCAGGTGCGGATTGAGCCAGTCCAAGCTGGGACCACCACGTTTAGCGGTCAGAATTTCCACCATGTCCCCGCTCTTCAGCTGGTAATCCAGTCCGACCAGCTTGCCATTTACACGCGCCCCACGACAGCGATTGCCTACCTCTGTATGCACATGATAAGCAAAATCGATCGGTGTCGAACCGGCAGGTAGCTCGAAGATATCCCCTTTAGGCGAGAAGACATATACATGGTCCTGAAAAACATCTGTCTTCAACGAATTGACGAATTCATGAGCGTCGGTGAGGTCTTGGCGCCACTCAATCAGCTGGCGCAGCCACGCAATCTTATTATCGAAAGTGGGGTCAGGCTTATGGCTTTCTTTGTAGCGCCAGTGTGCCGCGATGCCATACTCCGCTGTGTAATGCATTTCATACGTGCGAATTTGCACTTCCAACGGTTTGCCACCCGGCCCGATCACAGCGGTATGAAGAGAGCGATACATATTGTCCTTGGGGGTTGCAATATAATCGTCAAACTCGCCCGGAATGGGGCTCCACTTGCCATGGATCACCCCTAATGCAGCATAACAGTCACGCACAGAGGGAACGATAATGCGAATAGCCCGTACGTCGTAAATCTGATCAAAATCAACCCCTTTGCGCTGCATTTTGCGATAGATGCCATAAACGTGTTTGGGACGCCCAGAGACTTCTGCCTTGATGCCTGCCTTCTCCAGTTCTTGCTGCACCTGAGCGATTACCATCTCAATATAACGGTCGCGGTCCGCACCCCGCTCGTTGAGCAAAGCGGTGATCTCGTAGTACTTATCAGGGTCGAGGTAACGA
>JASFBB010000270.1:0-2262 GCA_036172345.1 Anaerolineae bacterium | reverse complement strand
CCGAAGCGCATCACATGGCTGCCACCAAGGCCTTAGATGCGCTCTATCATGTGGAGCCCACACCCGCAGCCAAGAAGATCCGTGAGATGTTCTACTCGGCATTCTACGTCGCTGACCACACGACGCATTTCTATGCGCTGGGAGGGCCTGACTTTGTAGTGGGTCCGGATGCTCCGGCGGCCGAGCGCAACATCTTGGGTGTGGTGCACAAAGTCGGGTTGGAGATCGGGAAACAGGTTATCGATGCGCGCATCCGCAACCATCATGTGATCCGGACGGTCGGGGGGCGGGGTGTGCATCCGGTAGCTGGTTTACCCGGCGGCTGGAGCAAAGCCATCACCAAGGAAGAGCGCGAAGAGTTCGAGCAGATTGCCCGGCAGAATGTCGAGTTCGGTCTGTTCAGCCTCAAGGTTTTCGAAGATATCGTGCTCGGCAATCAAGAGTATATGGACCTGATCACCTCGGATGCATACACCCACCGCACCTACTATATGGGAACTGTGGATGCCAACAACCGCGTCAATTTTTATGACGGCATGGTGCGGGTGGTGGATCCGAATGGAAAAGAGTTTGTCAAATATCACCCCAGGGATTATCTTCAGCACATCGCTGAGCACACCGAGCCATGGACCTATCTCAAATTCCCCTTCCTTAAAGGGATCGGTTGGAAGGGCTTTGTGGATGGGGAGGACAGCGGCGTTTATGTCGCTACGCCGTTGTCTCGACTAAACGCTGCCGATGGTATGGCGACGCCGCGGGCGCAAGAAGCGTTTGAAAAAATGTACGAGACATTGGGCAGCAAGAAGGTCAACGGACGTTACCAGCCGGTGCATTTTCGCCTGGCGACCCACTGGGCACGCCTGATCGAACTCCTATATGCTGCCGAGCGTATGCTGGAGCTGGTGACCGATGCCGAGATCACCGACCCGAATACGCGTGCACCTATCACCGCCACCCCGGATGAGGGGGTGGGTTGCGTTGAGGCGCCGCGCGGCACGCTGACCCATCATTACTGGACGGATGAGCGGGGCATTTTGACCAAGGTCAACCTCATCGTGGGTACCACCAACAATTACGCGCCCATCGCGATGTCTGTCAAGAAAGCGGCGCAGTCTCTCATCCAAAAGGGTGCCAAGATCACAGATGGCCTGCTCAATCGTATTGAAATGGCCTTTCGGGCGTATGATCCCTGCTTTGGTTGTGCCACCCATGCTCTGCCGGGTCAAATGTGTCTGGAAGTGACGATTTACGCAGCGGATGGCAGCGTGGTCGGGCACTTGAGACGGTGATGAAAACATTGGTTTTGGGGCTGGGTAATCCCATTTTAAGCGACGATGGCGTGGGGGTGCGGGTGGCAGAGGCGGTGCGTGCGTCTCTGCCACCCGATGCGCCCGTTGATGTATGTGAGCTCAGTGTGGGTGGGCTGCGACTGATGGAACATATGCTCGGTTACGAGCGGGTTATCCTCATCGATGCGATGCAGCCTGGTCACGCAGAACCCGGCACCTTCCGTCGCCTGTCCTACACCGAGCTGACCCGCCTTTGTCCGACTCAGCATGTTACGTGTGTGCACGATACCAGTTTGATAACAGCCCTGGAGATGGCGCAACGCATGAAACTTCCGGTGCCGCGTGAAATCATCGTCTATGCCATCGGGGTGCAAGACGTTGAGAATTTCGGCGAGGAGCTCACCCCCGCCGTAGCGCGAGCACTTCCCGCTGTGTTGGACGCCGTGTTGCAGGAGCTCAACATCTCTGCCCAATAAGGAGGAAACCCATGGTCTCACCTGAATTGTTACGTCGCTATCCTTTCTTCAGCGGTCTGGGTGAGGAACGTTTAGTTTTTCTGGCTAAAGTGGCACGGGAAGATTCGGTGGCAGCAGGTGAATATTTCTTTCGTGATGGGGATACGCTGAATAACCTATATATACTAATAGATGGTGAGGTGGCCATCACAGCCACCCTGCCCACCAAAGGGCGAGAAATCGTGCTCAGCACCGTCAGTCCGGGCGAGGTGTTTGCATGGTCTGCTTTGGTGCCGCCTTATCAGGCCACTTCTGCTGCCAAGGCGGTGTCTCCATGTCGGGTGATCGCACTTGACTGTGCACCGTTGCGTGCACGTTTTGGTGAGGATTGCGCACTGGGCTATGTGATCATGGCACGACTGGCACAAGTGATGCGAGATCGCATCCGGGCGATGCGTATGGAAACGATCGCCTGCTTGGCAGATTGAGCGAACAGCCCACTTTTTGACACAACCGCT
>JASFBB010000269.1:0-4429 GCA_036172345.1 Anaerolineae bacterium | reverse complement strand
GGTTTCTGCGCGTAGCCGAGTGGAGTTATTTGGTGGGCCGAACTTGATTCAGACCACCTTCTTCGCCGAGAACTACCTCAAACCGCTCTCGAATCCAGCCTATCGAGGCTACCTGGTGAACTCGCTGATCATCGCCACCTCCAATGCGGTGCTGGTGATGATTCTAGCGCTCATGGCTACATACGCGCTCTCCCGCTACCGCCTGAAGGGCGATGCGAACATTTTCTTCTGGACGATTACCAACCGTATGGCACCGCCGGCTGTTTTCCTGTTGCCCCTGTTCCTGTTGTACACGCGCGTCGTTAAAATTGGGGAATGGAGCTTATTCGATACACATATCGGGATCATACTCATCTATTGTGTGTTCAATCTTCCATTTGCTATCTGGCTGCTTAAGGGCACAATTGACGGTATTCCTGCTGAATTGGATGAGGCAGCGCTTGTGGATGGCGCAAACACCTTCACCGTTATCGTGCGCATTATTGTGCCGCTGGCCGCTCCGACCATTGCCATCAGTGGCATTCTGAGCTGGATTTTCGCCTGGAATGAATATCTCTTTGCTGCCACTCTGACCAGCGTCAACGCGCGCACCATTACTACCGGGCTGGCCGAGTTTGTGACTGTCACAGGTACCAATTGGGGTGAGATGGCTGCTATGGCGGTTGTTGCTATCTTACCTGGTCTTCTCTTCCTCTCCCTAGTTCAGCGATACATTGTGACAGGTCTCACCTTCGGTGCTGTGAAGGAATAAACCAATGGCAGAAGAGCTCAAAAGACCACCTGAGACGAACAACACAGCTCCTGTTGCTGCACCTGTGCGTCATGTCGGGCGCAAAGGTTTCCTGCCCATCACCACCAACCTTTGGGATCGCTTCTTCATCGGCGGAGTGTTGTTGGTGGCCATTCATCTCTTGTGGCTGCGTTTCGTGGAATTTTTCTTGCCACTTCCGATTGCCACGGTTATCTCGTTAATACTTATGTATATCATTATGCGCTGGGGATAACTTGACATATCCGCATCGCTTGAGAATCCTTGACGTATTTCGCTGTCGACAAGATGCAATGCACTGAGAGGAAATTGCATATGAGTAATACCATTCAAACGCCGAAACCGATTTTGGAACGATTCCGACTGGACGGCCGGGTAGCTCTGGTTACCGGTGGTGCTATGGGCATTGGATTAGGATATGCCGAGGCACTCGGCCAGGCGGGCGCAAAAGTGGCAATAGTTGACATAAATAAAGAAGCTGCACGCAATGCTTGCGAGGTGCTCAAGGCTGCCGGCATTGAGGCAATGGTGGTACTGGCGGATGTGACCCAGCCCGATCAGGTCAAGCGTATGGTCCGGGAAGTAGTCGAGCAATGGGGACGGCTTGACATCGGTGTTAACAATGCTGGCATCGCGCACTGGCATGATTCGGAAACTCTGGACTACGCCGATTGGAAGCGCGTGGTCGACCTCAACCTGAATGCCGTCTTTCTGTGCTGCCAGGCGGAGGCACAGGTGATGCTGAAAGCGGGATATGGGAAGATTATTAACACTGCCTCTATGTCGGGACACATCGTGAACCGTCCGCAAAATCAAGCGGCGTACAACGCGACTAAAGCAGGGGTCATTCACCTCACACGCAGCTTGGCAGCGGAATGGGCCAGCCGAGGGATACGCGTCAACAGCATCAGCCCAGGCTATACACGCACTGCGTTGGTGGAACAATTCATCAGCACCCCAGAGGGGCGCGAGCTGGAGAAACTGTGGGTAAGCCTTACGCCTCTTGGTCGTATGGGATTGGTGTCTGACCTCCAAGGAGCGGTGGTCTACCTGGCTTCAGAGGCCTCCGACTTTATGACCGGTAACGATTTGATCATTGACGGAGGTTATTGCTGCTGGTAGCAGCGTTTGATTTTGCTTAACATAACTTAAAAACTGAAAAGGGCTCCTTACTGTACTACTGCACTTAGAAGATGAGGAGCCCTTTCCTTTTCAGTCGCGCTTCGACAAACCGTCAAGCGCCAGGTTGCAGCTGAACCTTCAGGGTCTTACCTGCCATGAATAGCTCAAATGCCCTGGCAAATTCACGCAGCGGCACTGTGTGGCTGATGAGCGGCGCGATGTCAACAACGCCGTTGGCGAGCCAGGCAATTGCTGGCTGGAACGTATAGCACAGTGCGAAACTGCCAATAATGGTCCAATCATAGCGGAAGACGTCATAGGGGCTCAGCTCAATAGTCGCATTGTTAGGGGCCACTCCGAACTGCAGATATTGCCCCCGTGGCTTTAGGTAGGTAAATGCCTGTTGGATGACTGTGGGTACCCCTGTGGCGTCGACCACCAGTGCAAAGCCGTAGGGAGCGAGCTCGCGCAATGCTTCTGTCTGATCGGGCCCGGCACTCACTATGGCGGTCGCGCCCATCTGCTGTGCAAGCACCAGACGGTCAGGCTGCTTCTCAACTACTACGACCTGTGAAGCCCCGCTATGACGCAGCGCCTGCACCAATATCAACCCTATTGGACCGGCGCCAAAGATCAGAACCTCATCCCCCGGCCACACCCTCAGGCGTTTGAGCGCGTGGATGACACACGCTAATGGTTCTACGAAAGCAGCTTGGGCATCATTGATCGCATCCGGCAATCGGTAGCAAGCTCGTGCCGGCACAGCGACATACTCGGCAAAGCTGCCAGGTCGGGTGATCCCGATCCCTTGCCAATTCAGGCAATGGTTCGCTTGTTCATTGCGACAGAAGTAACAATGGCCACAGTATAGGTTGGGGTCGGGTGCCACACGATCGCCTACTTGAAAGTCTGTCACTTCCTTTCCAACTTCGACGATCGTCCCTCCGAATTCGTGCCCTGGGATGATCGGGAACTCGGACATGTACTCATTGTGATAGATGTGCACGTCGGTACCACAGATCCCCGTCCGGGCCACTTGCACGATCACCTCATCCGGCCGGCATATCGGATCGGGCACTTGCTCAAAACTGGTAGTTTCAGGTGCGGTAAATACAACAGCTTGCATCGTTATCACTCCAAATTGGTGTGTCGTCGGCGAAGGTCCTCTGCGCTTTGGCCCAATGCAGCCTGCAGATGGGGCACGAGCGCGTCCAACAGAATCCACATGGACTGTTCGAAAGCAGAGCCCATTGCCTGCGAGGAGCTGCTCATCTCCTTTTCTGCCATTGTTTGGGCAGGTATATAGACCACCATATCCGCCTTTTTCGCCACTGGAGCCTCTGGCTGGGCAGTTATCACTGCCACTTGAGCGCCCACACAACGCGCGATCTCCACAAGTGTCTGAACAGTTGCCAGGTGCCCGGGCCCACAAGAGGCAAGAAATAGATCACCCGGTCCAATGGGAGGCGTCGTCACATCTCCCACCACCGCCACCTTTAAGCCCAGGTGCATCAGACGCATAGCAAACGCCCGCATGACAAGGCCCTCACGTCCAACTCCATGGATGAAGATATATCGCGCGCTTTGGATAGCTTCACATAACTGGGTGACTTCCCTCTCGCGAATCCGAGCCAGAACACGGTCGATCTCTGTCAGAATCTCTTGCACTTTCTCATAGGTGTTCACTTTCGCCATCCCTTGTCAGGTGATTATGCGCACAGCCACGTAATTCTGCAATAGTTTAACGCTTGCCCAATGTTTCATAGACCTCCAACAGCCGTCGGGCAGCTGCCTGCCAGGTAAAGCGGCGCGCTTGAGCATAACCTCGCTGAATGAGCTTATGACGCAGCGCTGCATCCGTCAACACACGCATCGTCGCCTCGGCGATCTCCATAGGATCGGCGCTGTTGACCATCAGGGCAGCATCCCCGGCGATCTCCGGCAGCGAAGAATTGTCAGCACATACCACCGGGGTGCCACATGCCATAGCTTCCAACACGGGAATGCCAAAGCCCTCGTAATGGCTGGGGAAGACAAAAGCTCTTGCCAAGCTATACAATGCTGGCAGGTCCGCATCTTCGACAAAACCGATAAAGTGAATGCGTTCGCGAAACGGGGAAGCTTCGGCAGCGGCGAAGATCGGCTCATAGTTCCAACCCTTACCTCCCACAATGACAAGATGCAGCTGCGCGTGAGCGGGTTGTGCTGCCAAAATGTCGAAAGCGGCGACAAGGCCGGTAAAATTCTTGCGCGGTTCTAGGGTACTCACGCCAAGTATAAAGTGCTCCGGCAACCGATAACGCCATCGAACCGCCTCTAGATGAGCACGATCCTCCACACGTCGAAAATGTGGTTCGATTCCGGCGCCGATGACCGTGATGCGCTCCGGCGGCACATGCATCAACTCAATCAAATCCTGGCACGTGTTCTCGCTATCTGCCAAGATGTGGCGGGCACGATGTACGCTGCGCGGTACCGCCTTGCACAACCAGCGCAGCAAGGGGGGATGAGCACCCTGGGGATAACGCAGGAAACTCA
>JASFBB010000268.1:0-3306 GCA_036172345.1 Anaerolineae bacterium | reverse complement strand
TGGGTCGCCTGGCGCAGCAGCACGCCGATCTCCTCTGGGGTGATGGGCACTTCCGCTGAGCTGCGCACGCCCACCAAGCGCAAGAT
The DNA here is from genome assembly GCA_036172345.1 of Anaerolineae bacterium. Taxonomy (GTDB): domain Bacteria; phylum Chloroflexota; class Anaerolineae; order 4572-78; family NAK82; genus NAK82. The sequence goes on along the minus strand of JASFBB010000268.1, from coordinate 3,220 downwards.
GGCATCGGTGGAGATGCTCAGCAGGTGCACCAGCGGCGCTGTGGCCAATGAGAGGGTGCGCATCAACCCGGCGACGGCACACGCAATGCGCTCCGGAGCATGCAACGCCAGGCGTTTGGGCACCAATTCGCCCAATACCAGCGTCAGGTAGGTGATGCCCACCACGGTGATGCCCATGCTCAGCGCGCGACTATAGGGCGCCAGCCAGGCGATGCGCTCCAACTGCACGGCCATGCGTTCGGCAACCGTCGCGCCACCGAAGGCACCTGCCAGAACGCCCACCAGCGTGATGCCGATCTGCACCGTCGAAAGGAAACGGTTGGGCGTATCGGTCAGCTCCAAGGCCTGTTGCGCCCGGCCGTTCCCCTCATTTGCCCACTGCTGCAAGCGCGACTTGCGCGCCGAGACCAGGGCCATCTCCGCCATGGCAAAAAAGCCGTTGCCGATCAGCAACAGCAGGATGACCAGCAGCTCCAAACTCAGCGCGCTCATCGCTCCCACCTCGCTACACTCACCCCGTCCATCTCGCGGCACGTCGGCGCAACCACTTCCCGAATTCGACGATGGCATACACCAGGACGCTGAACCCCAAGATGAGCGCCCAGGCGGTCCCGTCGATGGGTGCGCTGCCCAGCACGACGTGCATCACCGGCACGTAGGTGAACAGCAGCTGCAACATCGCCATTGCGATCACGCCGACGACCACCCAGCGATTGGAAAACACCCCGATCTTGAACATGGTGTTGTGGAACGAGCGGCAGGCGAGCAGATAGAAGGTCTCGACGAACACCACCACATTGACCGCCACGGGGCGCGCCTGTTCCGGCGGGGCGCCCAGCTGCAGTCCCAGCTCGTAGAGCGCAAAGCTGCCGATCAGGATGAGCACTCCCACCAGGATCACGCGCCCGATCATCTCCGCGCTCAAGATCGGGGCGTTGGGGTCGCGGGGTGGTCGTTTCATAATGCCTGCTTCCTTCACCTCCACGGCCAATACGGCGCCCAGCACCACGCTGGTGGCCATATGGATCCACGTTAGAGGAAAGTGGCGATTTCATCCAGCGTCTTGCGCTTCAGCACGGGCACTATGGCGTCTTCGGCCGGATAGCCGACGACCAGGATCAGCAGCGGCCGTTCGCTGGTAGGGCGTCCTAGGAGATCATTGAGGAAGCCCATCGGGCTGGGTGTGTGGGTCAACGTCGCCAGTCCGGCGTGGTGCAACGCGGTGATCAGGATGCCGGTGGCGATGGCGACCGACTCCAGGGCGTAGTAGTATTTCACAATCTGGCCGTCAGGTTTGCGCTCGTAGCTTTTCACAAACACGACGATCAGATAGGGGGCCGTCTCCAGGAAGGGTTTGTGTTCGTCGGTGCCGAGCGGCTCCAACATCTCGCGCCATTCCGGCGGGGCACGCCGGCCATAGAATTCGCGTTCCATCGCCTCGGCGGCCGCGCGGATGCGGCGCTTGATCTCCGGGTCGGAGACGACCACGAAGTGCCAGGGCTGCAAGTTGGCGCCGCTGGGGGCGGTGCCGGCCGCGCGCAGGCAGTCCTCAATGACTTCGCGCGCGACCGGGCGGCTGGAGAAGCAGCGCACGCTGCGCCGCCGCCGCATCTCGGCGTAAAACGCCGCGGCGCGCTCGCGCATCTCTTCCGGCGGATACTCGACAAACTCATCCAGCAGCTTGAAATTGGCTGCCCTCACGGGTGCCCTCCTTTCTGGTTGCCTCCCGCTCACATCCCCAATTCGGCGCGTGTGCGCACGTAGCGCAGGATCTGTTCGCGCGAGAGCAATCCCGCGATCTCGTCGCCCACTGTGACCGGGATCTGGTTGACCTGGGCATCGTCCATCATCTTCAAAGCGGTGATCAGCTCCGTCTGGGGATCCACCCGCAGCAAGCGGTCGAAGGGCACCATGGCCTCCTCGGCCTTGACGGTGTCCCACCTCTCACGCGGCATCTGGGTGAAGTCACGCAGGGTGAGCATGCCGAGCAGCTTGCCGTTGTCCGCCACGAAGAAGCAGCGCTGGCCGGCGCCCAAGACGCGATCTTCCACCAGCTGGGCGATGGACATATCCGCCGGCACACGGATGCATTCGCGGCTCATCAGCTGCCCCACCTTGACACCGCGCAGGGAATGTTGCAGGTTGGCTTGGGCGTAGCTGCTGGCAGCGGCATTTTGCAAGAACCAGCCGATGAAGACCAGCCAGATGCCGTTAAAGAAGCTGCCGGTGAGCACGACCAACAGCCCGACCCCGATGAAGCCAAAGGCAACCATCTGGCCGGCGTAGGCAGCCACCTGGGTGCCGCGGTAATAGCTCTTCGTCCAGCTCCACACCGCGGCGCGTAGCACCCGCCCGCCATCCAGCGGAAAGCCCGGGATGAGGTTAAAGAGGGCGAGCATCAAGTTGATGCGCATCAGCCAGAGGCTGGGCGCCGCCAGATACGGGATCGGCTGATTCAGCAGGTACACGATGCCAAACACAAGGGCCAACAAGAAGCTGGACGCCGGGCCGGCGATGGCGATGCGGAACTCATCGCGCGCTGACTTGGGCTCCTCGCCGATCTGCGCCACGCCGCCGAAGATGAACAGCGAGATCTCGCGCACCGGGATGCCATGGCGCAGCGCGACGATGGAATGGGCCAGTTCGTGCACTACCACCGAAGCGAAGAAGAGCACACTGGTGACGGCGCCCAACAGCCAGTAGGCCGCCACCGGAATATCGGGATACTCGGCCGGGAAGTAGCCGCTCGCGAGCGACCAGGTGACCAACACAAAGATGAGGAACCAGCTGACGTGCAACCCGATGGGGATTCCCCAGAGGCGTGCGATGCGAATGTTAGCTGACATACTGGCAATCTTCCCTATTCAAAATACCTGGTTGTCTTCGTTTCCTCTCGCGCGTGCGCTGGCGAGGGAAGGTGAGCAAAAAATGTGCACCTCGATCCTTTGCCGTGAGCCTTTGTGGCAGGCGAAATCTGCGAAAATGGGTCTCTATGAGATAGTATAGCACAGCTCAGTGCGCGCGACAAGGGGTGTTTGCAGCGGTTCGTCTTATCCACGCCGCGACCACTATCCGAGCCGCGACCACATAACCGAGCCGCGACCGTGAGGGAGCGGTATTCTGGCCGCTTGCTCACGCGCGCGGCTCGGTTTGGGCCGCTTGCTCACGCGCGCGGCTCGGTTACACGCTATCCGAGCCGCGACCGTGAGGGAGCGGTTTG
>JASFBB010000267.1:0-9163 GCA_036172345.1 Anaerolineae bacterium | reverse complement strand
GACCAAGTGAGAACCGATGTAACCGGCCCCGCCCGTCACCAAAGCGTGCATAAGTGGCATCCCTCCGTGGAGAGCGAGATGACAATTTAGACATAATAATGGCACGTACACAGCGTTTTCTTACATGGTGATCTTCGCTTTGGTAGCTTCTCATTTGCGCACGCGCGCTCAGCTGGATCGCCTTATGACCATCATCATTCTGACCAGCCTGCCGGTGGGGCTGTACGGAATCATCCAGCGCTATGGACTTGACCCGTTACCCTGGGCAGGTGATGTCCAGACACGCGTTGCTTCCACTTTGGGCAATGCTATTTTCCTGGCCAGCTACTTGATCATGGCGATCCCTCCCACTTTGTCGCGCCTGTTGAACGCGATGCGTGCCATCTTACAAGAGGAACAAGTCGGCTGGAGTAACACGGTATTGGCAGCGGTCTACATCTTTGTCTTCGCCGTAGACATCATTGCGGTCATTTTCAGCGGCAGCCGCGGGCCTATGCTCGGATTAATGGCCGGGATTTTCTTCTTCGTCCTCCTGGCGCTTCTGTCCGTGTACCGACAGCATGTCGGGACAGAGAACCCTCTGAAAATGGTCGCGTCCAGTGCGGGAGAAGTGTTGCTATTCCTCTTGTTAGGAAGTGGGGCAGGTGTTGTTACATTCGCGGCGCTAGGACCTGCCACGGTGGGAAGGGTGCGTCTGGACCACGGTGCTATGTTGGCGCTGGGCATGCTAGGAGGTGTCGTGCTCAACATCCTAGCTATCGTCGTGCGTATCGTGCTCACCCGACGGACCTGGCGGCTGTGGCTCAATTGGACCATGTTGGCGCTTGCGATGATGGCGATTTTGGCAGCAATCAATATAAGTGGATCGCCTCTCAACAATGTGCGTATGGTCCCGATGGTCGGGCGGCTCGCTCAACTTTTCCAGCCCGGCGAAGGTACTGGTAAAGTGCGTGCACTCATCTGGGAAGGGGTTCTCAATCTCATCTCGTTAGAGGAGCCCCTTGGGATCCCCGGAGAGTTCACCGACCATCTTCACAGACTACGACCGCTGATCGGCTATGGCCCCGAGTCAATGTTCAACGCGTTTGCACGTGTCTACCCGCCCGAATTGGCGCATATCGAGGCGCGCGGCAGCTCCGCCGATCGCTCGCACAATGAGACCTTCGATTTCTTGGCTATGCTTGGCTTTCTGGGCTTTATAGCGTACTACTGGCTCATCTTCAGTCTCTTTTACTACCTATTGAAGGCGGTGGGTTGGGTGCCGGATAGGGATGCAGGACGCCGGCTGCTTGCCTTAATCGGTGTAGGTGGCTTGATCGGTGCGATCACGCCTCGCTTGATCGCTGGCAGTTTTGTCTTTTCAGCTGTCGGCCTACCAGCAGGCATGATTGGGATGATATTTATATTCTTAGTATGGCAGGCATTTTTAGAACGCACAGCCCTCTTTGCAAAGCCTCTAAATGCCGGCTTCATACCCGACTCTCAGCCTAAGCAGGCACTATCTATCCGGGCTCAGATGGATGTTGTGGGTCAGCACATCGTGCTGATTGGTGTCTTGGCCGCTTTGCTTGCCCATTTCGTGGAAGTGCACTTCGTCTTTTCCATAGCCGCGACCTATGTCTATTTCTGGGTATATGCCGGGGTTGTGGTAGCCTGGTTGTCAGGAAGGTCGCAGGCTTCAGGTGTGGTTGAAGTTTCTGAGACAGTGTCGGAAGTCAAAATAGAGACGGCGAGCTTCCCGGGATCCAGCAAACGACACAAGAAGCGAACACGACAGCGCAGTGAGACGATGGCAGATGATTCTCATCCATTGGTTCGTCGGCCGCCTGTCGTCGAGGATTGGAGTACATGGCTGGGCGCATTTGGGCTCGTCGTCTCGCTTATCCTGATAGCGATGATTTTTGACTTTGTGACTGCACAGTCCGACCTTGCGCGCAACAATTTCAGCCTGGTGTGGATGTTTGCCATCACATGGTTTGTCGCGCTGGCAATTGGGTTAGGTGAAGTCACTGCACGCCTTCAAACCTGGCGGACGCCTGTGCACATAGGTCGTGCCTTGTTATTATTCGTCACCACCTCACTGGGTTACAGTGCGTTTTATTTGATCATCCATCGCTGGCAGCTTCATCCACGCACCGTATCGAGCATTAGCACGCTCCAATCGGCCTTCCAATCTGCTGGTATCGCTACCTGGCTTTATGTGAGCTTCTGTCTCTTCGTGTTCTTCGTGCTTGCGTTGATAGCGCTTATGGTCGCTATCCCGTGGTTGCCTCAGCGACGCACTTGGCAACCGACCAATTGGTGGCTTTATCCGTTGTTGACCATCGCCGTCGGCGCAGTTATTCTGTTCAAGAATGTGGATGTTGTACGCGCCGATATCGTGTTGAAGCAAGCAGAACAATATCGCAGCCAAGGGCTCTACGAGCCGGCTATTGCTTTGCATCAATGGGCGGTTGACCTGGATCCGGATGAGGATTTCTACTATCTGATGCTTGCGCTGGCATATCAGTTACAAGGCCAGGATGCTCGGCTTTCTTCAGAAGCACGTGCTCGCAGTTGGCAGACGGGAGAGCAAGTTGCCTTGCAGGCGCGTGAGCTCAATCCCTACAATCCCGACAACACCGGTAATCTGGGCCGCTGGTATCTGACTTGGGCGCAGAACACCCCTGCCGGGGATCCTCAGCAGCAAGAGCGTTTTGATCGGGCGATAGAGTATTTTCAAAAAGCGACCTACCTGGCTCCGCAGAACGTCATCTACTACAACTTATGGGCGCAGGTCTACTATATGCTGAGGCGTTACCAGGATGCGGAGGCGATCTTGATCAAGTCAGCCGCCATTGACCCCAAGTTTGAGCAGACCCAGATGTTGTTGGGTGATACCTATGGCGCCTTAGGGCGTGCTGAGGAGGCAGCTCGTGCCCACCGTGCTGCCATTTTGATCGCGCCGGAGAGCTTTGCTGACCAGTTCTTCAATCAGCGTGTTGAGTTTTACAAGGCACATCCTGCTCAATTTCAGGAAATTGTCGCTGCCTACCGACAAGCTCTGACAGAACACTCCAATGATCCTAAGATTCTGCGCATCCTGGGGCGCCTCTATAGCCAGTTAGGCGATCGAGATAACGCTTTGCGTTTTTACCAGAATGCCCTTGAGATGGATCCAGCAGATGCACAAACGGCCATCGCGCTTGGTGACGAGTACGTGATGCTGGAGGACTGGGCAAGCGCCGCAGAAGCGTACCGACGAGCATTGCGCATAGATCCCCAAAACGCTCGCGCACACAGTAATCTGGCGTACTGTTACGCTCGAATGGGACGCCTGGAGGAAGCTATTCAAGAGGATCAAATCGTGTTGCAGATCGCGCCTGATGATTATATTAGTCGCCGCAACTTGGTGCTTCTATATCGGGACACAGGAAGGGTTGAACAAGCTATTCAGGAGGCTCAGCCTCTACCTGAGCAGACGCCTCAGAAGGAATTGGGGCCGACGTGGATGTTGCTCGCAGAGCTTTATCAAACCGCGGGTAGGGTGACCGAAGCAATCACAGCATATGAACGGGCTATCGATGCCCAGCCCGACCTCGCCGGAGCATATGCTGTACTCGGTGCACTCTATTTGGAACAGTCTCGTCCGCACGATGCATTACGCGTGTATCAGCAGCTGATACAGCTCACGCCCGATGATTATATTGTTCACCGCCAGCTGGCGCTTGTTTATCGTGAGCTGGGCCAAATAGATCGAGCACTCGAAGAAGCCCAAGCTGCGTTACGCAAAGCTCCGGCGGAACAGCGCGCTGATCTGGAACGGCTGATGGCCGACCTTCAGGCACGTAGAGAAAGCGGTTCACCATGACACTCACCACGCTGTTGATCATCTTCACAGCTGCTTTACTTGTTGCCACCGTAGCCACTCCTCTTGCACGACGTGCTGGTGTACGCTGGGGGTTTGTAGACCGTCCTTCTGCGCGCAAAATCCACACTAGCCCGATGCCCCGCTTTGGTGGTATCGCTATGGTGAGCGCTGTTCTGATCGCTTTGCTGCTTTTTGAAAGCCGATATGGGATAGAGCAACTGGCCAGCATTTTGATCGGCGCCAGCTGGGTGTCTATGCTGGGTGCATTGGACGATCGGTGGGGATTACGTCCCAGCTATAAATTGCTTGGCCAGGTCGGAGCGGCTGTGTTCCTCATTCTTTTTGGCGTGCAAGTCTCCTTTTTGCCTGTCGAATGGCTGAATTGGGCTATCACTGTCGTATGGATAGTAGGGATCACGAATGCCATCAATTTCTTGGACAATATGGATGGACTGGCGGGTGGAACAGTAGCGATTGCCGCTGGCTATTTTCTGCTTTTGGCAGTGCAGAGCGGTCAGTACCTGGTAGGGGGGCTTGCAGCAGCATTGCTAGGGGCCAGTATAGGCTTCCTATTCTACAATCTTAACCCGGCTACCATCTTTATGGGAGATACGGGTAGTCTCTTTCTCGGTTTCGTGCTGGCAGCGTTAGGCATCAAATTGCGCTTTCCGGGCAATAGCCCCACCGTCACCTGGATGGTGCCGGTGCTGGTCTTAGCGCTGCCTATCTTTGATATAACATTGGTTGTCGTGTCACGCCTTCGCCGTGGCATCCATCCTGCTACGGCAGGCAAAGACCATATTTCGCATCGGTTAATGCGCAAGGGTTTCACCCAGCGCGAAACGGTGATGTTGCTCTACCTGGTGAGTGGAATGTCGGGGATGGTCGCCCAATTCGTGACCCATGCCACCGCCATAGAAGCGTATATGTTGTGCGGAGCGGTGTTGGTACTGGCTTTGTATGCCATGTGGTGGCTGGAGCGCATACCCCTGGAGAGCGCCAAAGATACTGGAGAGGATATAACCCCAAGCACTCAGCTCCCCTCCTGACTAGCATAGGCCATCTTTGCTCAGATTAGCGACCTGTATTACCATACAAAAGTTGCTGAGTGCTTATTTCATTTCATCGTTGAAGTGAATATCACAGAAAGGGGAGGAGCTCATCTTCCTAGATTAGAACCTCATGATGAGGCTATGTCGGTCACGAGTCTAACGCCGAGCGACGAACCCAGATCCAGATCCTCGCTGCTTCAAGTCCTCCAAGAGCCCAACTTTCGTTTGCTCTGGATTGGCGAGGGTGTTTCCACGCTTGGTACCCAGTTCTACCTGATTGCGTTGCCTTGGTTGGTGCTGAAGCTGACAGGCAGCACTTTTACCTTGGGAAGTGTGTTAGGACTGGCTGGGGTACCGCGCGCTTTGCTGTTGCTTGTGGGCGGGGTCTTGACCGACTATTTCTCCCCACGCACGCTGATGTTGGCATCGAATATTGCTCGCCTGGGATTGGTGAGTCTGCTTGCGGTCCTGGTAATCGCGAGAAGTGTTGAGGTTTGGTTGCTTTACATGCTCGCGTTTCTTTTCGGGTTGGCGGATGCGTTCTTCTATCCTGCCCTGTTTGCCATCATACCCCAGATTCTGGATAAGCGATCCCTGCAGTCCGGCAATGCAATTGTTCAAGGCATTTCGCAGCTGAGCATCGCAGCTGGCCCAGTGCTGGCCGGCTTGCTCATCGCAATGGTGGGCGGTACATCTCTGGATACTCAGTCCTTGGCACGAGGTGCTGCGCTGCCTCAGAAAGCTTACGAGCTGCGGATGGAAGGTGTTGCACTGGCCTTTGCCTTTAATGCCTTTACTTTTATGGTCTCAGTTTTGACGTTGCGAGCCATACACACACGCTATGCGGAGGTCCATGATGAGACGGAGCTGCACTCGATCACCAGCGTCGTATCCTCTGTCAAGGAAGGTATGCTCTATGTTTGGCGAGATGGTGCCTTGCGCACGATATTTGCCATTGCAGCTGCATTGAGCTTGTTGGGAGAAGGACCAGTGTTGGTGGGCGTTCCGGTACTTGCTGATACCCGTCTTCCGGAAGGTCCGGCGGCCTTCGGTATCATTATGTCATGCTTTGGGTTGGGCTCCGTGCTGGGGATTGTGTTGGCTGGTGCACGCTCCGGCTCCAGGTCGGCTGGTCAGCGCCTCTATGTGCTTCTCCCATCCACATGTGGCTTGATGGGTTTCGGCATGCTTGTATTTGGTATTGCGGTTTCTACTTTCCCTATTGCCCTTTCGGCGCTCGCTATGGGAGGTGGCCTCGGCTATACCATCGTAGTGCTGACCACATGGCTGCAACAACGTACACCTGCTCACTTAATGGGGCGTATGATGAGTTTGATGGTCTTAGCTGTTGTAGGGGTGATCCCTATATCTCAGCTCTTGGTGGGTGCTATGCTTGAGCTCAGCACCCAATTTCCGTTTCTGGTTACAGGCTTGCTAATTCTGGCGGTAGCTGTGTGGGCAGCAAGAACTCCGAACCTACGCGCAACTAAGTCTATACAGCCGTTATGAACAACGATAGACTGACGAGCGTTTGGATACTGCTCGGGCTACTTGCGATGCTGGCAGTGCTCCTGATGATGCTGGTATGGCCAGCTCGAGCTGACGGTCGGCTCTTAATACCCGCAGTATATGGAGAAGGGCAAACAAGCGACGCTCTGCTGGAGACCCGAATATCTATAACACCTCCTTCCTTCAATGGCCATCTAATGGCCACGGCAAGTTATACCAGCTATCTGCCAATTATTACGAATGTTTCACCAGCTGAACCTCTGAACACTCTGATCATGTTAATAAATGCGGAGCGCCAGAGGCACGGGTTGACACCTCTGAGAACAAACCCTATCTTAATACAAGTTGCTCAAGCGCACAGCCAGAGCATGATGGGACAAGGTTTCTTCGACCACACTGAGCCTACTACTGGTACAGGTCCTTGTGAGCGAATCGCCAGCGCTGGTTATGTATCGCAGGTGTGCGGAGAGAACATCGCCGCTGGCTACCCCACTGCGCTGACAGTGTTTCAGGCCTGGATGAATAGCCCAAGACATCGTGCTAACCTCTTGTCACCTGATTTTACAGAAATTGGCGTCGGTTATGCAGAGGGAGGTTACTATCGTTACTACTGGACGGTTGATTTGGCGCGTCCACAGTAATCCACTGAGGTGCTAAGCATCTTGGAATATCGTTCTTCTTCCTATCGCAATGGACTAATTGCTCTGGCCATTGTGTGTGGTCTGATTGTGGTCACAGGCGTGCTACTCGAACGAGCTGTGCGTCAGCCGTTCTCTTTGTCAACCTTTGGCCTGAGCATAGGAGTATTAGTATGTCTGGGCATGTTGGGGGTGGCTTTATATTGGAGCATAGCAACGCTAAGGTTGCGTTATCGCCTTGACCGCAATGGTATCAGGATCTGGTGGGGTGGTTCCCAGTGGGTAATACCTATTAATCATATACAGGCAATCACCCCGGTTACGAGATTGATGGGAGATTGGGAGCGAGAGCAACTCTGCCGGCATCGCACTTGGCTTGGCGGATGGACCAGGTGTAAGCCATTGCGTGATGGTCGGATGGTTATATGGCGCAGTAATGAATCTCTGGAGAAGAGCATCGCTGTTCTCACCGCCACGCACGTGTATATTATTTCTCCGGAGCAATCGGAGAATTTTATCCAGAGCTGGCGGGAGCGTCAGCACTTGGGCCCGACACAGAGTTGGCGCGAAGAGGAAAGACGTGCGCACTGGTTTGCCTCTCCTATCTGGAACGATCGCGTCGTCTGGGGATTGATGGGGGGAACGCTGGTGACATCTTTAGCTCTCTTCGGCACGATGGCATTGGCATATCCCAGATTGCCGGAGCAACTCACTTTGCACTTCGATGTACTGGGCCAGCCGGATCGTATTGGACAACGTGGTGATATACTGCATCTGCCCGTGGCGGCGCTGGCAATGCTTGTCGTGGACTTGGGCTTAGGATTTGCTGTTTACCGACGCGACCGGGTAGCGGCTTATCTGATCTGGGCAGGGGGTATTCTGCTCCAAATGTTGACGTGGAGTGCATTATACACCATTGTCGCACAATAGCCTGGCGCTTGGTAGGGCCGAATGGGCAAGGTGGAAATGAACGGCTCTTGGTCTCCTCTCTATCGTGAAATCTTACCGCCGCTTTCGTTGTTGATCAGCTTTTCCCATTGCTCTCCGTCACTCTGTAGAGTGACAGCAGTAAGTTCCAGTATGTTGTGCAGAGGGGGGCCTCCTTAACAGAGCTACCGCCTTGGATTCTGCTCATCGCGCTTTTTACTTGGCTCCTGTAAGGTGAGATTGTCTATCGTACCGACCTCTTCTCAGTGATAAGCGCGGCGAGAATTGCGCTTCAATCAGCTATTCAATCAGCTAAGTCAGCTATTCAATCAGCTGAGTGTCCCCTGGCCAACTGCATCCGTGGCTGGATCGACAGTATAAGCAAGAAGGCCATTGCAAAAGCTGTTGGAAAGACGAAAAGAGAACTTTGAAATGAACTAAGGTTGGCGACCAATCCCATAACTAACGGGAGGACAATGCTTCCCAGAGGAATAGCGATCTTGACCAAACCCAGTACCGTGCCAGACATTTCACGGTAGAGCAATCCAGCCGCGCTCAACATCATGGGCAGCAAGGCGGACAGTGAAAAGCCTGCAACATAGATGAGTATATAGACAAAATTTCCCAAGTCGACCGCGAATAAGACGCTGTAAACCACCACTGCCAGTCCCATCAGTCCCAAGATAACCTGTGAGATGCGTTGTTGGGCGGTCAGGAGTCCCACCAGCAAGCGACCCGTTACAATGCCAAAGAGAAACACCGACAATCCGATCTTGGAAGTGACTTGATCGAAACCCCGGAGTTCCATCAAAAACGTCGTGAGAATCCCGATAAAGCCGGTTTCGACACCCACTGCTAACATGATGCAAGCAAAGAGGATTAGGATGATAGGCTCACGTCCCAGGATAGCAACGCGTTCCCGATAGCTGTTGTTATGAACGCGTCGTACTTCCAACCTAGCCAGGGCGAAAAAGAGTGCTAGCATAGAGATAACCGCTGCTGCCTGGATAATCGCATTGCGCCAGTTCATCTGCAAGAAGATCATATAAGCGGTGATAGCTATCGAACCAAGAGTCACAAAGAAATGGTTAACGCTGATGTGCAAACTCTCGCGTCCCGCATGCAGGTCGATCAACATAGCGTCGGTGACCCCCTCATAGGTGCCAATTCCGGCGCCTAGCAGCAAC
>JASFBB010000266.1:0-6069 GCA_036172345.1 Anaerolineae bacterium | reverse complement strand
TCCGACGAGGTCTACGACGCCCTGGTCTATGATCTCCCCTTCACCAGCATCGCCTCGCTGGGCGAGGATATCTATCGGCTGACCATCATCGTGGCCGCTATGTCCAAGACCTATGCGATGACCGGCTGGCGCATCGGCTGTGCTGTCGGGCCGGCCGAGATCATCGCCGCCGCGGCGCGCATCCAGAGCCACTCCACCAGTAACCCCAACTCGGTGGCGCAATATGCCTCCCTGGTCGCATTGCAAAGCGACCAGAGCACAGTGGAGGCGATGCGCCAAGAATTCGACCGCCGCCGTCGCTACATGGTGGAACGCCTGCAAGCAATGCCGCTCCTCACCTGCACACGGCCGCAAGGCGCCTTCTACGCTTTCCCGCGCATCGCGGAGACTTTTGGGCGCACGTACCACGGCGAAAGGATTGAAGGTTCGATGCACTTTTGCCGCCTGCTGCTGGAGCACGAGAAGGTGGCAGCTGTGCCCGGATGCGAGTTCGGCGCAGATGCCTACATGCGCCTCTCGTATGCCACCAGTATGGAGAACATCAAAACCGCACTGGATCGCATCGACCGGTTTCTGCATCAGCTCGACTGAGTGAACCTTATGGCTGCCACGACGCCTCCTGACCTGGTGATCCGCAACGGATTGCTGGTCACTGCGAGCGAAACGTTTCCGTCTGACCTGCTCATCCGGGCGGGCAAAATCAGCGCGATTGGCCCGGGGATCAGCGCGGACGGGGCGGTCGAGATCGATGCGCGCGGTCTGCTGGTCATGCCGGGTGGCATCGACTCCCACGTTCACCTGCAATATCCGCAAGGGCGCTATCGCGTCGTCTCCAGCGACGACTGGTTGACCGGCACGGTGGCGGCGGCACATGGCGGCACCACCACCATCATCGACTTCGTCGAAGCGCTGCCCGATCAGACGTGGATGCAAGCTTTTGAAGCGCGTCTGGCCGAGGCAGCCCCGCAAGCGGTGATCGATTACGGCTTCCATATGGCCTTTAATCGCGCGGATGAGCGCAGCCTACAAGAAGTGAAATCCGTCATCGCCGCGGGCATCTCCAGCTTCAAGATTTATATGGCCTATGAGGGCATCCGCCTCGATGACGCCGATATCTTGCGCGCGCTGGAGCAGCTCAAGGCACACGGTGGGCTGCCGCTCGTGCATGCCGAGAATCATGCGCTGATCCGCTACCTGACGGAGGTGCATCACATCGCCGGCCACACCGAAGTGCGCTGGCATCCGCACGTGCATCCGGCAGCGGGTGAGGCGGAAGCCACCTATCGTATCTTAATACTGGCCGCTCAGATCGGCATCTCGGTGCACCTGGCCCATGTCAGTGCAGCCCAGGCTGTAGAGGTGATGCGCGAATTTCGGGCGCGCGGTCAAGCGGTCAGCGGCGAGGCGTGTCCGCAGCACCTACTGCTCATCGACGCGCTGTATGAACAGCCGGACGAGGTGGCGGCGCGTTATGTGATGGCGCCGCCGCTGCGCCGTGCAGCCGACAACGCGGCATTGTGGCAAGCCCTCCAGGAAGGTCTGCTCGACTGTGTGGTGACCGACCATTGCCCCTTCACCCTGGCGCAGAAGCGCGGGATGCGGCGCACGCCCGAGTTTCGGCGTCTGCCCGACGGCAGCGCACAAGTGATGGCGCCCGAGGCACCATGGGCCGAGCACACGCTCACCTTCGACCAGGTGCCCGGCGGGGCGCCGGGGATCGAAACGCGCCTGCCCCTGTTATATCACTTCGGCGTGCGCTCGGGGCGTCTGTCGCTCCCCCAGTTTGTGGAGCGCACCAGCACGGCTGCGGCGCGCCGCTTCGGCCTCTATCCCCGCAAGGGTTCGCTGATGCCCGGCGCCGATGCCGACCTGGTGTTGTTCGACCCGGAACTTTCGGTCACGCTCTCGGCGGCGACGTTGCACCAGAATTGCGACTACACCCCCTTTGAGGGTTGGACGGTGATCGGCTGGCCGCGTATGGTGCTGAGCCGCGGGGAGGTCATCGTGCGCGACGGTCAATGTATCGCTCGCCCTGGGAGGGGAGAGTATCTGAAGCGGGCGCCGGATGCGGTTGCGGCACATCATTGATCGGATAGGCGATCGGTTTCCATACCGATGCTGGGGAGGGCCGTCGCATGGAACTGGCAGAGTTCATCAAAGTGGCACGCGGTGACACCCCCGCCGACCTGGTGCTCAAAAACGCGCGCGTGGTGAACGTGTTCACCGGCCAGATTCAAGAGTGCCATATCGCCATCCTGGAAACGCGCATTGTGGGGCTGGGCGACTATCGTGGCCGCGAGGAGATCGATCTCGAAGGGCGCTATGTGTGCCCCGGTTTCATCGACGCCCACGTCCACATCGAGAGCGCCATGGTGCCGCCCAACGAGTATGCGCGGATGGTGGTGCCGCGCGGCACCACCACCGTGGTGGCCGACCCCCACGAGATCGCCAATGTGCTGGGGCTGGAGGGCATCCGCTACATGCTGGATATGGCCAAGTACAACCCGCTCAGCGTGTATATTATGGCGCCCTCCTGTGTGCCTTCCACCGACAAAGAGACCACCGGCGCCGCCCTGTATTGGTACGACCTGCAAACGTTGTTGCACGAGGAATACGTGTTGGGGCTGGGTGAAATGATGAACTACCACGGCGTGATCAGCGGTCAGCCGGAGGTGCTCGACCGCCTGCGCGCCTTTCAGGGACGCATCAAAGACGGCCACGCCCCCGGTTTGCAGGGCAAGGGATTGATGGCCTACGTCGCCGCGAACATCGGCTCCGACCACGAATGCATCACTCCCGAAGAGGCCTTGCGCAAGCTGGAGCTGGGAATGTTCATCTTCTTGCGCGAAGCGACCACGGCGCGCAACCTGCGCGATCTGCTGCCCATCGTCAACGAGCACACCAGCCGCCGCCTGTGCTTCTGCTCGGACGACCGCGTGCCCGCCGACCTGATGGACGAGGGACACATCGACCATATGATCCGCGTGGCGATCGCCGGCGGGGTTGATCCGGTCACAGCGATCCGCATGGCCACGCTGAACCCCAGCGAGTATTTCCAGCTGCACGACCGCGGGGCGGTGGCACCGGCGCGCCGCGCCGACCTGGTGGTCTTTTCCGATCTGAAGGCGCCACGCGCCGAGATGGTCTTTCGCAACGGCAAGCTGGTGGCGCGCGACGGCCAGGTGATCCCATGGGTGCGCCCCAAGCCGCGCCCCGTGCTGCGCAGCTCGATCAACATCAACTGGGCCAAGACCAACCTGCGCGTTCCTGCCGACGGGCGGCGAGTGCGCGTGCTGGGCATCATCCCCGGACAGATTGCCACCGAGCACCTCATCGAAGAAATGCCCAACCACGACGGCGAGATCGTCGCAGACGTGGAGCGTGACATCCTGAAGCTGGCGGTGATCGAACGCCATCTCGCCACCGGACGGGTGGGCCTGGGCTTCGTCAAGGGTTTGGGGTTGCGCGAGGGAGCGGTGGCCAGCAGTGTGGCCCATGACCACCACAACATCGTCGTGACAGGGGTGGACGACCTCAGTATGATGACCGCCATTCAGGCGACCGTTGCCACCCAGGGAGGGCTCACCGTCGCTTCCGGCAACACCGTGTTGGCACAGCTGCCCCTGCCGATCGCCGGCTTGATGAGCGACCAACCTTTCGAGACGGTGCGCCGCCAGATGGACGAGGTGACCGATGCGGTGCGCAAGCTGGGCTGCCAGCTGCACGATCCATTTATGACGCTCAGCTTCCTGGCATTGCCTGTCATCCCGGCGCTCAAGCTGACCGACCACGGCTTAGTGGACGTGGAACGCAATGCGGTGGTATCCTTGTTCGTGGAATAGCGCTTCCCCAATCCGGCCTTGGTTCGCGAGAAGAGCGCTGCTAGATCGCGCCCGTGTGGGAGTGACAAACAGGCTGTGGCGGTGTTGTGATATTGTAGAGAGGAGGTGATCGCCCAGCTCGAGTTAGGAGGGTCAGAGGAGTAGGCAGTCCAGACTTCGCACCACAGGTCCGTTATTCTTCTTGTAGAAAGCAGAAAGGAGCACGAGAGGATGAACACCAGATGCATCTCAGTAGTTCTGGCGCTGTTAGTGATCTTCAGCATGATAGGCGCTTTGGTTGCTTTACCCGAGAGGGCCCAGGCGCAGGAGAAGCTCAAGATCGCCTTCGTGTATGTGGCGCCCATCGGCGATTTGGGCTGGACCTGGGCCCATGACCAGGGGCGGCTGTACGTCGAGAAAGAGCTGGGTGACAAGGTTGAGACCGCTTATATCGAAAATGTTCCGGAAGGTCCTGAGGCAGAGCGCGTCATCCGCGACTTCGCCCGCAAGGGCTACAAGCTGATCTTCACCACCTCGTTTGGCTTTATGGATCCGACCATTGCCGTGGCTCAGGAGTTCCCGGACACGTGGTTCGTGCACATCTCCGGCTATAAGACAGCGCCGAACGTCTCCACCGTCTTCGGACGTATGGAACAGGCGCGTTATCTCTCCGGCCTGGTCGCCGGCGCAGCCACCAAGAGCAACATCATCGGCTATGTCGCTGCCTTCCCCATCCCCGAGGTGATCCGCGGCATCAACGCCTTCACCCTGGGGGTGCGCGAGGTCAATCCCCAGGCGGAAGTGCGCGTGGTGTGGACCAACACGTGGTTCGGCCCACAGCAGGAGAAGGAGGCGGCCGAGGCGCTGCTGGCGGAAGGTGCCGACGTGATTGCGCAGCATCAGGATACCACCGAGCCGCAGAAAGCCGCTGCTGAGGCGGGCAAAGTCTCCATCGGCTATGACTCCGACATGGCCAAATTCGTCGGCGACACGGTGCTCACCAGCCCCGTCTGGAACTGGGGGCCTAAGTACGCCCAGATTGCCCAGGCAGTGCTCGAAGGCACCTATCAGAGCGAGTCGTACTACGGCGGTATGGATGAAGGCATCGTAGACCTGGCGCCGCTCTCGCCACTGGTGCCGGAACCCATCAAGCAGCTGGTCGAGGAGCGCAAGGAGCTCATCAAGAGCGGCAAGTGGGATGTCTTCTGCGGGCCTATCAAGGGCGCCACCGGCAAGCTGGTCGTTGCGGAGGACAAGTGCCTGACCGACGCCGAAGTGCTCAGCATGGACTATTGGGTCGAGGGCGTCAAGGGTGAAGCACCCAGCGAAGCGCCCGAAGGATTGGGCGAGCCATCGGAGAAGGCGAAGAACCGGCCGGCGCCGGTGACATTCCCAACCGCCGAGAAGAAGATCCGCGCGGCGTGGGTCTATGTCGGGCCGGTGGGGGATATGGGCTGGAGCTATGCCCATGACCAGGGCCGCCAGATGACTGCTAAAGAACTGCCCTACTTGGAGACCGCTTACAGCGAAGCAGTGAGCGAGGGCGCCGACGCCGAGCGGGTCATCCGCGACTATGCCCAGAAGGGCTATGACATCATCTTCGCCACTTCGTTCGGCTACATGGACTCGGTGATCGCCGTGGCGCAGGAGTTTCCGAATGTGCACTTCGAGCACTGCACCGGCTACAAGACGGCTGAGAACGTCGCCATCTACGACGGCCGCGGCTACGAGCCGTGGTACCTGGCGGGGATGACCGCCGGCCGCATGACCAAGAAGAACGTGCTGGGATACGTGGCGCCCTATCCCATCCCGGAAGTGGTGCGCAACCTGAATTCCTTCACCCGTGGGGCACGGGCAGTGAACCCGCAGGTCGAAGTGCGGCCGGTGTGGATCTTCAACTGGTTCGACCCGGTCAAGGAGCGTGAAGCGGCACAAGCTTTGCTGGATGCCGGCGCCGACGTGATCGCACGCGAGAGCGACTCGCCGGAACCGGACAAAGCGGCTGAAGAAGCCGGCGTCTACGCGGTAGGCTACAACACGATCAAGCCGGACATCGCGCCCAAAGCAGTGCTCACCGGGCCGATCTGGAACTGGGGTGTCTATTACAAGAAGACCATCGAAGATTTGTACAACGGCACCTGGAAGACCCATGCCTACTGGGGGCACATGGCCGACGGCATCCTCGACCTGGCGCCCTTTGGCGCGATGGTGCCCCAGGAGGTCCAGGATGAGGTAAACGCCGCCAAGG
>JASFBB010000265.1:0-5636 GCA_036172345.1 Anaerolineae bacterium | reverse complement strand
GCGCTGGTGGCGCAGCGGAGCGTTGTTCTATGCCCTCGTCGGAGCATTTCTGCTTGGCCTGGGTCTCTACGCCAAGCTGCTCTTTCTCTGGATGATAGTGGGTTTGGGACTCGCGGCGTGCGGCGTGGTGCTGTTGCAGTTGCGCGGACGGCTGCCGGAGGTGTGTCTCAGGATCAAGAAGATTGCCACTCGTGCTGTTCTTGCATGGTGTGCTGTTAGTTTTCTGGCCGGCTGTGCTCCCTTGATCGCCTACAACGTGCAGACGGGTGGCACGATCAAGAGCATCGCCGAGAACCTGGCTGTTTCTTACTATGGCACCAATAATCTGGCGTATCTGGCCAACCTGATGGCGCGTAGCAAACAATTGCTGGTGGTGCTGAGCGGGGGGCATTTGTGGTACCTGGGTGGCAGCTACGACAATTGGCTCACTCCGCTCGCTCTGGCAGCGGGGTTTGTGGGTCTCATCTGGGCTATGCGGCGCAATCCTCGCCGGGGATACGGCGCATTGGTGCCCTTTATGGTGATGCTGGGAGTGCTGCTGTCCAGCTGCGCCACCGTCTCGGCGCTGTGGGTGACCCATTTCGCCGTGCTGACGCCCTGGCCCGCCCTGGCGTTGGGCGGCAGCGTTGGATGTATGCTCCACGTGGCGAGAGGATGCGGGCGGAATGACGGCGCGCCACCTGAGATGGCTGCCCGCGGCAGACGCTGCCTGCCCGTATGGGGCATTGGCGTGTGCGCACTCCTCGGCGCTGCGTGGGTGATGAACGCGGCCAATGACGTGCGCTACCACCAGGCACTGACGCGCAGCGGCGGGTTGAGTGCCCATTCGGACGCCATCTACGACCTGGCAGATTGGCTGGTGACCTCGCAGCGGGAATATGCGGCAACGGGGCGGGGCATATTGCCGGTCGTGGCGATGGATTGGGGCATCGCCGCGCCGGTGAACTTCCTGACCCGCGGCGAAGTGCGGCCGGTGGAGGCGTTCGGCTACCAATGGCAGCCGGATGCCGCGCTCACGGCACGGCTGGAGCGTTTTGTGCATCAGCCGGACACCGTCTATCTGTGGCGCGCACCCGATGAGATCATCTTCGACCGCAGCCGCGAGTTTAAGGCGCTGTATCAGCCTCTCGCATTGGAAGAGGACATCGTTGCTGCTTTCTACGAACGGAGCGGACGTCCCGTGTTGGGCGCCACGCGCTTGGTGCCACAGGGAACGGCGCAGAATCCCCCCAAACCCCTGGACCCACGTTGAAAGAGTTGTCCTATGACAGACGCCGTCGCAGAACCTGCCTGGAAACGCTATCTCAGCGATTATAACGAGGGGCTCGGCCTGGTCTATGAGCGCCTGGTGTTGAACCGCTATCTGGAACGCTTGATAGAACGCTTCGGTGTCCGCTCCGTGTTGGAGGCGCCCCTCTACGGCATGGCGGGCGTCAGCGGCATCAACAGCGTGCAGCTAGCGCGCCGCGGATGCGATGTCACCCTGGTGGACGGGGTGGCCGAACGGCTGCAAGGCGTCCAGCGCATCTGGCAGCAGCTGGAGCTGCCGGTGCACCTGGTGTTGCATCAGGATTTCTCCCGCCTGCCATTCGGCGATGCCGCGTTTGACCTGGCGTGGCAGTGGGCCGGGCTGTGGTACCTGCCCAACCCGGCCGGTTTGCTGCGCGAGCTGGTGCGCGTCAGCCGGCGGTTGGTATTTGTCGCTATGCCCAACCCGCTGCAGCCCGGTTACCTGCTGCGCAAGTATCTGCTGGAGCGCGAGTTTTTCCAGAACGTGGCGGAAGAATGGACGGACATCGGGCGCGTCAAGCGGGTCTTGCGCGACGCCGGCCTGCGCCTGCTCGAAGAGGGGGTGATGGACATCCCCCCATGGCCTGACACGGTGATGCCGGCCGCGGAGGTGCTCCGCCGCCTCGGCATCGGCAGCGCGCGATTGCACGCACACTTCACCGGCGAACGCTGGAATTGGAGCACGATGGCTTATTACTTGGGCCAACAGCCCGACCTACACGCGCGGGTGATGCGCTACACCTGGCTCGAAGACCTGCCCCTTCCCTGGTGGCTGAAGCTGGGGTGGGCACACCACCGCTATGTGTTGGGAACGGTGGAGAGGATATAGCATCATGGCTGAATTGGCGTTTCTCAAGCTGGGTGGCTCGGTGATCACCGATAAGGAGACCCCCTTCACCGCGCGGGAGGATGTGGTGCGCCGCATCGCCCGCGAGGTTGTCCAGGCGATGCAGGCAGATCCCGCTATGCGCCTGGTCATCGGACATGGATCGGGCTCGTTTGGGCATGTGGTGGCGCACCGTTATCGCACCCACGAGGGCTGGCGGGATGCCGATAGCTGGCGCGGCTTTGCCGAGACGGCGCACGCCGCAGCGCAGCTCAACCGATTGGTTGTGGGCTGGTTGCTTGATGAGGGAGTGCCGGCGGTGAGCTTCCAACCCTCTGCTTCGGCGCTGTGCCAGGGTGGGGAGCTGTGTGCCATGGCTTTGGAACCGATCGCACGCGCGTTGGAGGCTGGCTTGACCCCGGTCATCTACGGCGATGTGGCGCTGGATGCGCAACAGAGCTTTACGATCATCTCTACGGAACAAATCTTTGCCTACCTGGCGCGGCGTCTACGCCCGGTGCGCATCGTGCTGGCAGGCATGGTGGACGGCGTGTACGAGCGCGATCCGATGCGCGACCCCTCCGCGCGCCGCATCGCCTGGATCACCCCGGCCGAATGGGAAACGGTGCGCGCTGCGCTGGGAGCCTCGCACGCCGTCGATGTGACCGGTGGTATGGTGAGCAAAGTGCAAATCATGGTGGAGCTGGTGACTGCCCACCCCGAGTTGCGGGTGAGCATTGTCTCGGGCGCGATTGCGGGCCGGGTACATGATGCCCTGGTGGGCACACTCTCCGGGGGCACGTGCATTGGCGCGCGGCCCAGGGGCATTTCATCTTTGGGGAGTGGCGGGGTTCAAACCGCGCCGCGCGCGTAGGGGCGACTGGCCCGGTCGCCCGTACCAGCGGCCCACCAAACCGCTCCCTCATGGTCGCGGCTCGGATAGCGTGTAACCGAGCCGCGCGCGTCAGCAAGCGGCCATATCACCGCTCCCTCACGGTCGCGGCTCGGATACAGGTCGCGGCTCGGATAGCGTGTAACCGAGCCGCGCGCGTCAGCAAGCGGCACATCAAACCGCTCCCTGACGGTCGCGGCTCAGATAGTCCGAACCGAGCCGCGCGCGTCAGCAAGCGGCACATTAACCGCTCCCTCACGGTCGCGGCTCGGATAGACGGAAATATACTCTACGTGCACCTGAACTTTGACGTGACGTTGCTTCTTCCCTTACAATCAAGTGATTACGGGTCAAAATGCTCAACGTACGAGGAGTGTACACGTTGGACCAAGGAGTATACGGATTAGACATTTTACAGCTCGCTTCCGGGTTCACCCCCATCCCGTCGCGGCTGGCCCGTTTAGCCGAGCTGGCGTACAACCTGTGGTGGTCATGGCATCCGGCCGCGCAGGAGCTATTTCGCGCCATGGACGACTCGCTGTGGGAAGAGGTGTACCACAACCCGGTGCGATTGCTGCGTGAGATCCGCCAAGTGACGTTGGAACGGGTGGCCCAGCAGCCCGATTTCCTGCGCCGCTATCACAGCGTCTTGGCCGACTTCGACACCTATATGGCTACTCAGGATACGTGGTTCAGCCGCCATCACCCCACTTTTGGCAACGGCCCGGTCGCGTACTTCTCGGCCGAGTTTGGCTTGCATGAGGCGCTGCCCATCTACTCGGGCGGGTTGGGTATCCTGTCTGGCGATCATTGCAAGCAGGCCAGCGACCTGGGGTTGCCCTTTGTGGGCGTCGGCTTTCTGTATCCGCAGGGCTATTTTCGCCAGGAGCTCAGTGCTGATGGCACCCAGCAGGCGATCTACGAGAAGCTGAACTTTGCCGAAGTGCCCGCCCTGCCCGCCTTCGACCGCGATGGCCGCGAAGTCGTGGTGGAGGTGCAGCTGGCGGACCGCACCATCTATGCCAAGGTGTGGCATATCCAGGTGGGACGCGTGGCACTCTACCTGATGGACACCGACATTCATCCTAATGCCCCGCCCGACCGGCATCTGTCTGCACGTCTATACGGTGGCGACCATGAAATGCGCCTTTCGCAGGAGATGGTGCTGGGCATCGGCGGCGCCCGGGTGCTCCAGGCACTGGGTATCCGTCCGGCAGTGTGGCATGTGAACGAAGGACATCCCGCGTTTGCCCTGCTGGAGTATGCGCGCAGCCTGGTGCAGGCCGGCAAGCGGTTTGAGGAAGCGCTCGAAGAAGCGCGGGCTACTTCAGTGTTCACCACTCACACACCGGTGCCGGCCGGGCATGATGTTTTCCCGTTTGAGATGGTCGAGCACTTCTTCAACGGTTACTGGCAAGAGCTGGGGCTGAGTCGAGATGCATTTCTGGACCTGGGGCGCCAGGATCAGCCGTGGGGCCCCATCTTCAGCATGACGGTGCTGGGGCTGCGTATGGCCGGCCGTTATAATGCCGTCAGTCAGCTGCACGGGACGGTGACACGTCGTATGTGGCATTTCCTGTGGCCCGAGCAGCCGGTGGATCAGGTGCCCATCCAGGCGATCACCAACGGCGTCCATACTGCCAGCTGGTTAGCCCCAGAGATGAAGGCGCTGTATGACAAATATCTGCCCCCTGACTGGCTGGAGCGCGTGGACGACCCCACCGTATGGGAGGCGGTGCAGTCTATTCCCGACGAAGCGCTGTGGGATGTGCGTCAGCGGCTACGGCGCGCGCTGATCGAGTTCGTGCGTCAACGCGTGCGCGCGCATCTGCGTCGTCTGGGCGCGGAGGCGTGGCAGCTGGAAAGCATCGCCTCACTGTGCAATTGTGACGCCCTGACCATTGGTTTTGCTAGGCGTTTTGCCACCTATAAGCGCGCTTATCTGCTGTTCCAGGACATCGAGCGGCTGAAGCGCATCCTCAATCAACCGGGGCGACCGGTTCAGGTGATCTTTGCCGGCAAGGCACATCCTGCCGATGAACCGGGCAAGGACATCATCCGTCAGGTGTACCGTCATGCCAAAGAAGTCGGTTTGGCCGGACACATTGTCTTCTTGGAGGATTATGACATTAACATGGCCCGCTACTTGGTCCAGGGCGCGGATGTCTGGCTGAATACGCCGCGGAGGCCCAACGAGGCCAGCGGCACCAGCGGTCAGAAGGCAGCCCTCAATGGCGTGCTGAACGTGAGCATCAGCGATGGTTGGTGGGCGGAGGGGTACAACGGACAAAACGGCTGGACGGTCGGACAGCCCAACGACCATCTTGACCCGGCGGCGCAGGATTGGGAGGACAGCCGCGCGCTGTATAGCATACTCGAGGAGCAGGTGATCCCCCTGTTTTACGAGCGTGACGATCAGGGCCTGCCGCGTGGCTGGTTGAAGATGATGCGCGCGTCCATTCGCAGTATCGCTCCCAGGTTCAGCACGGCACGGATGCTGAAGGAGTACATCAATGAGATGTATATGCCTGCCGCCATGCGAGCGCCAAAACCCTCTGGCGACTGAAGTCGCGCCGCAATCCAATCCGTGCCGCGACCTGTATCCGAGCCGCGACCTGTATCCGAGCC
>JASFBB010000264.1:0-16914 GCA_036172345.1 Anaerolineae bacterium | reverse complement strand
TAAAGTGGCGAATAGTAGCTCACCGAACCAGGAAGCAGCAGCTGGAGCACATCATAAAAGGGGAAGCCGCCGGCCATCTTATCGTAGATCCCAACCGATCGCACCGACAGGCGCATATATTCCCACGCTGGCAGCCAAGCTACCGCTGCCAGTCCCAAACCTGTCACCATAACAAACGCCCAGGCCACGGCAACGCGCAATCTATCTCGCCGAAGAGAATGGTGGCCACCTCTATGATGCAAGTAAGCCAACGCAATGAAGGCTAGGTAGAACGTAAATGTATAGCCGACTAGCATAGCACTTTGAGGATGACCGGCCAACAAAGCAACTCCCCATACGATTCCGGCCAACAGAAGGGGTAACCGACGTGGCATATCACACAGCGCAGGAAGATCGCTGGCACGGTTGACCAGCGCCACATCGCAGAGATACAGAATGAGGGGCAACCAGACATCGGTTTCCAGCACGGCCAGCTGCTGGCTGGGGTAACCGGTCAGATAACCGCCGAAGGTGAAGACAAGTGCGCTCAGCAGAGCTGCGTCGCGTCGGCCAAGCACTCGACGCATCAGTAGATATGTGAGAAGCCCTGCCAACCAGAAATGGACAATCGCTTCTAATTCAAGGGCGAAGAGAGGAAAGTGGGGCATGCCCGCCAGCGCCAAGGTGAGCAAACTCAGCGGGTAAAGCACAGCGCTCTGTACATCGGCCCAAAAAGGGGCACCGGCATAGGTGTACGGATTCCATAAGGGTAACCGTCCGGCAGCCAGCTCACGTGCTTCGAGAGTGGTGAAAGCCCAGAACTGCTTGGCGAAGTCACCCGGAGGAAAGCTAGCACGGTCAGCCGGATTAGGGGTCAGAATGCGCCAAAAGAACAGCAATACCAAAGCAACCAGTATCAGCGCGCTGACGCCATCACGCCACGACCAGCCTTTCCTGGGATTGCTCCCATGGCTCCTCTGCGCTGCCTCTGCAACATCAGATACGTTGTGCGAACGATTCACCATACACGCACCATGCCCAGATCAACGAAATCGCCACCCGTGGAGATCGGCAGTCGTCGGCCGTTGGAAGCGTCGTACATGCCCGCGATGATGCGATACTGGCCGGGAGGCAGATCGGCGGGCAGGTACAGGTGATAGGGATCGCTCAGAAATTCACCTTCCAACCAGGTGCTGGTCGGTGCGCGCCCTGCAAGCGGCTGCATATCCTGCTGTGCCACCACGTGCCAATCCGCGTTCAACAGCTGGACGAAGACCGTGTAATTCTCATCCACCTCAGCCAAAGCGTGCCAGTGCAGTGTCACATCTAGCACATCACCGGGTCGCGCTTCCCTTTTTTCCATCTCATACCCTATCAGCTGGAAGAGAGGCGGATCACCCAGCGTGAACTGGACAGTTTCAGGGATGCGCGGTGGTTCGAAGCGTCGTAGACGCTGCTCCAAAGCGATGGATGGCAGGGAGACATGGTCTCCAAGATATTCGCCGCGCCACAGCAAATCAAGATGCAACGTAACTTGTGGGGCAGAGAGACGTGGGCTGGTGGGCACACGATAGAGTGCGCGGCGCACTTGCCCGGGTCGCCACCCTGTTGGGTCGCCTACCAATTCGATGAGCGGCGATGTCACCCCCTTCTGCTCGGTATTCTTTCCATCGTCCAACATCAACTGGATTGTCGCTTCGGCCAGGCGGCTCACATCGGCATCTGGAGCGAGCTGCCAGTATAGTTGCATCCAGATGTCTTCGCCCGGCTGTAATTTACTTGGCAGCGCATAGCCCACTAAGTTCAGATCGCCCATCTTCCAATGGACGGGATTGGGCAGTGGAAGGGAACGCAGCGGCACTACATTGCGCGCTGGCATCACATCCAGCGCGGTAATAGACCGCGGCATACCCAACTGCTGGCCGCTTTCCGGTTGATATACAACCAGCTGCACCTGATAATGTCCCGGTGGAATATCCACAGGCAACCACAGTGCACGCCGATCACCGACAGATTGACCGGGTTGCCAAGCGGACGTCCCTCCTCCCGCAGCAAGAGGCGGCCAATCTGCTTGGACATAGCGCTCTCCATGAGAATTAATCAGCCGCACCGACACCCGATAGTCATAGGCAAGATGATCGGTGACTCGCCAGGTCAGCGTAAAAGGTGCTGCATCGCCAGCAGCTATCGGTTGTGCCGGAGCAGCGATACGCAATAGCTCCAGGTATCTGCCCGGTGACTCCTCGAAAGCAATGTCGAGAGATCGCTCGATCATTCCGAAGGCCGCTTCAGTGACATAGAGCGCCATGCGCTGGCGACCCAACCAGCTCTGCCAGGCAGGATATGTGTGCGATGCCAGCCATCCTTCTAGGACCTGGTCGATCGGGAGACCGTAAGGCATATACCAGATGCGGCGATGCTGTGCCGCGATTTCAGCCAAACGCTGGAGTGCGCTGTCTACTGACAAAGACGGGTTGTTGAACTCCGTGTAAACCGGCAGATCACCCTTGTAGTAATGGTCGAACACCATTTCGCTGCCAGCGCCCGTGATGAGGACAGCGTCGCGCGGCAACGCGTAATCCTCGATTGTATACGCGATGGTGCGCCAATCGGGTTTGGCATACGCTGGATCGAAATAGTGGTGGTATAACGCCCAACCGCTGATTCCGAGCAATATTGAGAGGAACAACGTTCCTACTGAGGCGGCAATGGCGCTGCCCCATCTCAGCTTCGCTTGCTCGAGGGTGCTATGTACACCGTCTCTTATGGCCAGCAGACCCATCGCAACGGCCAGCAGATAGCCGATCTGCACCGGGATCAGATAACGTTCCAAATACACCGGCGTGCGCACCTCACCATAAAGCCATGCAACCAGGTTAGGCGCCAATGTGTAGATGATGACCAGCGCCAGCATATGACGGCCATGCCAGTTGCGCCAACTACGCCGAGCGGCATACACTATACCGCAGAGAAACAGCACAACGAACGTCAGGCTGAGCCAAACGGATAATGGCGTTGGCACCAGCTCACCCACACTGTAAGCGAGGGCACTGCGCACATAGGTTTCCCACAGCGTTGGCTGTGGGATCCAGTTGTAGTAGTCCTTCAAGGCACCCATGCCGAAGTATAACCATAGACCAAACAGACCGATTGTGATGAGCAACAAAGCACCCCAGCGCAGATAGAGCTGTCGACAACCAAATATTCCCGCGGGGCGGAGGAGCCAGGTCACAAGCAAGAAAAGACCCTGCACACCGATCAGGATCAGGGCATGGTAGTGGGTTAACAAAGCCCATTCGGTGCCCAGAACGTAGAGCAACTGCCAGCGCCACCCCCATCTTCCTTGCCACAGGGTCATAAAGCTCCACATACTCACCAATGCAGCGGCGGTGAGCATCGTGTAGTTGCGGGCATCTTGAGAGTGCCATATCTGGTAAGGCGACACAGCGATCAACAGTGCCGCTATGAGACCCAAACGCGCGTCACCCAGCGCTCTTCCGAAGCGCATCGTCAACGGCACGCTCAGCGTGCCACAGAGGACGGAAAGGAAACGCATGGCATATTCTCCATTACCGGCCAATGCGCTCCAATACAAGGTCAAAAAATGATAGAGTGGCGGCACCACGCGGGTGGTCTGCAAGGTATGCCACAATTGTGCCGGTGTGAGGGCGGCATAGTGGAGCGTCCACCCTTCATCGATCCAGTAGCTCTGCGTGTCCAGGTGATAAACCCGCAGCACAAAAGCCAGCAACGTGACGAGCGACGTCGCAATAGTTATGGCTTGGTTTCGGAAGCAAGGTGCATGCTTCATGGGGAAGTTGCCTCGACGGTGACGTTTCCCAGCACGATCACATCCTCATTCGAGGCGGCGAGTTTTAATCGCCGCCCGCTGGTCGGATCGACCATACCGACAATGAAACGATAGCTGCCTGTTGCCGCGGTGGGTGGCAGGATCAACGCCCGACGATCACGTATTTCCTCACCTATCTTCCACTTATGGGTAGGTGCATACCCTCCCACGGGTGGCCCGTCGTGCTGGGCTACGGGGAGACCATCTTTGTCAAGCAGCTGGGCGAAGATATTGTAATCGGTGTCCGGAAATGCTATCGCGCGCCAGTACATTTCGACCGACATTGTACCGCCTGCCATAACAGAGACCGGAACACGCACTGTTTCCAGCTGGAACATGTCTCCCAGGGTAGCTCGCACGGTGATGGTCAGCGGCGGAGTGGAAGTAGCATAGTGCACCAAGCGCGCGTCCTCGATCCATTCGTCGCTCGCCTTAAACGCGTTGTGTGCCAGCCACCACTCCACCGGATTATCCACTGCCGCCGGTGGACATCCGACCGTCACCAGCCACACATTGTGCTCTTCCAACCCACGTTCTAGGAGAGGTATGGCGGTCTCCGCCAACGGTGTCGTCTGTCGGGCGAAGCCGATCAATGGGACGAGGGCCTTGAAACGGTTCATCGGCAGATGATAATGATAAGGTGCCACAGTAAAGATGGCCTCACGGGGACGCACTTGTCTTGCAGCGCGCTCGAGCGCTATGAGATATGGCGGCGTCTGACCTTCGCCAAATTGTCGATCCGTCACATAATAGCGCCCCAGCAGCGCCAGAGGAATGAGCAGCACAGCGAGGCAAACTAGCACCGAGCTAGTGCGTAACCAACGTCCGCGCCAGACGCTCAGCATGTGCAACGATGTGACGGTCAGCAAAAGGAGGCCCAGTCCCAACGCGAGCCGATCTAATCCCCAAGGCTGCCACCAGGCTATGTCTGAGTTCTCCAGAGACCACGTGCGCAGTTGTCCCAAAGGCTGCGCGTAACGAAAGTCCACCAGGGCCGCAGTGCGTTCTAGAAAGAACTCACCGCCAAACTTGGCCTGTAGCTCGCTCAGGTACACCCATGGGTTGATCGCTATGCCCAGCAGTTGTACAGTCAACGAGACACACCCCAATACACCCAAGAGCGCCATCATAACCAGGTCCCGCCGAGATGCGCGCTCAACTAGTGGTGCTAGGCAGAGGCTCAACAAAGGCACCAGCGGCACCAAGAAGCGTGATCCCCAGCTCAGACCCTCTCCAGAGCTCCAGGTGGCAAAGAGAAGCAAGGTGATTCCGCTGAGATTTGCTATCAGTAGCACGGCCCCACGATGCCGTCGCCACAACCAGATCATCCCAGGCAAGCTCAAAAGCAGCACCGGCGAATAGACGAACAGCCCACGCAATGGGCTGAACAGTAATTTGTAGACCCCTGTCACGATCTCTGGAGAAAAGATGGTGAGGTCGTAGCCGGTCTGCAGGGGATTGCCACTGCGCAATGCGTTGTAGAGCAGTAACAACATCAGAGGTGGTAGTGTGCCTCCCAGGAAATACAGCAATGGGGACAGTCGGTAGAGCGGTCGGGCTCTACCGTGCCCTATGTTCTGCGCAATGGCCGAATCCCACCGGATACCCATTGCCATCAGATATAACGCCCAGACAGGCATCACAAACAGGTTGTTGGCACGTGTGGTTACTGCCAGCCCGGCTAGGAAGCCGGCCAGCGCGGCCGACCAAAGCTCTGCGCCGCCGCGCACCCGAAGCACCAGGAAGGTGGCGCCAAGCAACAAGAGGCCACTCAGCGGCTCGCTGAACAGATATTTACTATACACCCAGGCAATGGTCGCTGTGCCATAGATGCCAGCAGTCGCAAATGCTGTGAATTGGTCAAACGCGAGCGTGCGAACGCTCAGATATACCAGACCAGCCGTGCCGGCAGTCACCAATGCATTGGTTAAAGAGGCCGCTTGGAGCATGCCGATACCAGGCATGAGCAAACCCAGGCCGTAAAACGGGGCCATGACCAGGGAAAACAAGGGACCCTTCTTAGAGTACACATGCCCCTCGATCCCGAAGAACCCCTGCGCCTCACGTTGCGTGGTCGTCCACTGGGTCCAAGCGATCTGGTCCGTATGCGGCGAGCCGAACTTGACCAAGCTCTCGGTCACGGCGAACATCGAGACCTCGTCTATGGAGTGGAAGCCGCCGCGGTAGGAGAGCAGATACAAGGAGAAAAGGCACAAGCTGAGACTGATAGCAAAGACGAAATCACGGCCGGCAAGGCTCTCCGGTCGCCCATTTGCCGGGTGTGCATTAGAGTGGTATGCAATCATCGCAGGGCATCATACCGATGACCTTATGTTTTGTCAAAGCGTCGCGGTATGGGGACAGGGTCTGCCAGCCGCTGTGGCTTGACTTACATATGGGAGGTGGTATCATGCGCGGCTGGGAAACGCTCCAAGATGTGGAACAATTTGAACGCTTGGCGTGAGATTTTGACGCGTGTCCTGGAGGGCTTCGCTGTCCAGTATGATGTAATGCCTGAGTGGCTGGTCAACCCAGACACCAATCGTCGCCTCAAGCTGGATGCGGTCTATCCTGAGATTGGCTTGGCAATCCGGTTCCAAGGCCTGCAAATGGGAGGGCGCCCTCGCCGCTTGAGCTTGGAAGAGGAGCATCAGCAACTGCAACGCGAACAGGCGCGCAGGCAGCTATGTCGCGAACACGGCATACGACTGGTGCAGATCGATGTGTTGGGCAACGAGCCGGCATGTATATTTCAAGAGCTGCGCACTGCGCTCAGCGATGCGATGCGGCGCATCGCTCAAAGCTATAGCGCCCAGCGACGCAAAGCAGATTTGATCGAGCGCGTCAGTGCAGCACGCAGCCGCCTTGAAGAGATCAGCCGCCGCGTGCGCCGTCCTCAAGATCTTCAGGTATATGCAGACCTATGGCACGATCGCCAATTTATCACGGGCGCAGCGGCATCCGAAACACAACCCACCGAAAATGCCGAGCATCTGTATACAATGGGTATGGCGGTACGACATGCCGACTTCGGGGACGGTTATGTAGTGAGTGTCCGAGAGGACGTGACCGGTCGTCTAGTAACCGTGATGTTCGAAGATGGCGTCCAGCGCACATTTGCGGCACACCTGGTGAGCAAAAAGATGTCCCCACGCCTCTAGTGCTCCCCCTCGGACACCTCAGAACGTGATTTCAGCGGCGCATCGGTTCACTGGTTCACTGAAGTAGAATTGACGACCCTCTTCCACACTTTGTTGCGGGGTATCTTCTCAGCGCACTTCACAACGCTCATTGCCGAGCGGCACGTGAAAGGTATACCTCGTCCATCGCCACACTCAATTCTTGCAGCTGATGCACTTGCTCACTGATCTCCGCACGCAGCTCCTCGTCACGACCGCGTTCTGTGGCCTGCAGGTCAATCGCTTGCAATTGTGCGTAGATAGTACCCAGCATAGCGAGCGTGCTTTCCATGTGCAACCGCGCCTTCTCCATCGTTTCTCGTAAGCGGGTGAGCTGTTCCCACTGCCTCTGCTTGTCGGCGATGGTTTTCTCCATTATGACGCGCACAGTGGGGTTGTCCTCCCGGGTTAGTTTGCCTTGGAGCTCCTTTAGAGCTTCCGGGACACTCTCCATATCTTGCTGGATGACGCGATCCTGTTCATAGGCGTCCAGCTTGGCGGCGAGTTGGTAAATCGCCTCGACCCATTCATCCACCGGTTCGATGGCGCGCGCCAAACGGTCGCGCAGGATGCCAGCGCGCGCATTGAACACCGCTTGCATCAGGAGATCGCGGTATTCGAGCGCCTTGTCCATCTGGGCGCGCAACTTGGGGGAGCGCAGCCGTCCAGGGTTGCAGCTCTCGCGCAGCACAGCGGCCACCGCGCGTGCATTGTCCTGAGCATCCGTGAGGCTACTGACGAAAAGCGCTGCCCACGCAGCAATTCCAAGTCCTAGCCCCACCCAGACCCAAGACCACGACCACAGCCCCAACCATGCAGCCAAGGCTAGCCCGGAGGTGCTCATCAGGATCAGGGCGATCAGCACAGCGCTCTCCCAACGCATCATCGCATGAAGAAGAATGGCGCGTCGGGCACGCTGTTGCAAATCTTTTCCGGAGTGTCGGTCAGCATTGTTCATATGCCATTAGCGCTAAGCGAGAGAACATGTCCCAAGGCCGCATCGGGGCGCCTGGCGGTGGGTCAGAAGTAGGTGGCCATGAGTTTATATAGCCCGCGGATTGTTTCAAGATCCCCGACGCGCACCATGCCTCCGCTTGCCTCGGCAATGCGTCGGAGCGCTTCCATATCGGCGTCCTCGCCATAAGCGATGCAGAAGACCACAATCGGCACGCCTTGCGAGTTACCACGTCGGATCTCAGCCTCTAGCTCGGCCAGCGATTTCCACGAGTTATTCTCCTTGCCGTCGGTCATGACCACGATGGCGTTGATACGCTCGCGATCAGCCAGATGCTGTAGCCGTTCATAAGCTTCCCACACGGCATCCAATAGCGCGGTATTGCCTTCCGCCTCGAGCCCGCCGATGGTGGCGAGCAATCGCGAGCGGTTGTCGCGGATCTTCTCCAGCTCGTCCACATAATAGACTGCGGACGAGAAGGCAATAAGCCCGACACGTTCCTGTTCGCTCTTGATTTGGTCAAGGAAGGTCACCAGCGCCTCTTTCACGCGCGCCAGCTTGTCGCCTTCCATACTGCCAGACGTGTCCACAACCAGATACACATTAGTGTGTCGCTTGGTGAGCCACCATACGTCGCGCACAATATCCACGACGGATGGAGAAGGCATTTGCAAAGTAGTCTGAGGTTGGCTTGGGTCGACACCATTTGTCGGGTTGATGGGCGACGCAGCGCTCTGGATTGGGATCGAGAGGTCAGCAGGGCGATAACCTGCCTGCAGCACCAGCTGCTGTGTCGCCGTCGAGGTGAGGTAGTTACGAAAAGCCTGGTAGGTCTCGCGGTGGAAACTTGATAGACCGGGTGTCTCAACCAATGCCAGGGGATGGTCTTCCCACAAAGTGCCTTCCGCTGGGTAGATTGCCACCAGCTGAGCAGGACGCTGTGGCTGTCGGTTGAAGTGGACGACCAATTGCTCCTGCACCACAAAGGCATCCAGATAACGCTTGCCCTCTTGCAGGGCGCGTTGGATGACGGCCCATTCTCCCTCACCATAGAAACGCACCGTTTTTTGGATGGCGCTGACGTAACTGATGACCGCCTCGCTGCGCGCCAGCTCCGGGGTGAGTCCGCGCGTGACCCCGGCAGCGGCATAGAATTGCGCCAAAGTTGCCAGTAGTCCACTGGCTGAGCTGGTAGAGGGGTGGCTCCAGCGGAACGAGGGATCGCGCTGCGCTCGCTCCAATAGATCCTTCCAGCTGATCGGCTTCTCCGGCCAACCTATGGAACGTGCCGTGTCCTCCCACATCGCGATCACCACCGGGCTGATAGCCCAACGTGTCACACCCGAGGTCGGCGAGCGCGGTGCACCGAGCGAATCCTGAACCGCCACCCGCTCGGCATACTGTCGATCCAGGATATCCAACCAGAGGGACGAATCGGGCAGGATAGCGTGCACCTCTCCGGCCAGCGCGGCGTCCACCATGCTCTCCCCATCCATCTCCACCAAGCGAATGCGCATCGGGCGCCCATCGCTGGCATTCTGGCCGAGGGCGTGGAATTGAGTGATTATCTCCTCAACCAAGGTGCGCTTTTCGGGAGAGCATGCCAGAAGCAATGCATTAGGATCCGGCTGTGGGGTCGGCGTGACCTGAGCCACCTCAGGCGACAGCGTCGAAAACACAGACCAGCAGGCAGCGCAGGCCGCCAAAAAGACACCCCCCGCAACCAACACCGACACCAATATGCGCCCAGGATTAACGGTTTGTCGCCGGCGCGGGCTCATAGGTAGATCCTTCGCTCAATTGAAGACCACAGAACGGCAGCCATTCCATTCTTCTGAGGAAGCTTATGCCCGATATTGTTTGGCATATCCTAATCGGCATTGTCACGATCACCACCGGGGCAGTGGAACCTGATGCATCGTCTCTAACGCGCAATATTGAGATCAAACCAACGTAAAAGCGCCAGCAGCACTTCACGGTCCGGGTTGCGCATCGCGGTGGAACGCTCCACTACAGATGTCACCCCGTTTTCGCGCCAAGCCACAAAGGGGCTATCCGACTGTTCGACAGAAATCTGTCCGAGCACAGGCCGCAGACCGAATTTGACCGCTTCTGTCTGGATAGAGGGCGAGAGCAGGTGCTTTTCAAATTCCAGGGCTGCGTTTTTCTCAGCGGCAGTCGTCTCTGGTCCAATCCATACTGTGAAGGGGAAGTCGAACCATGTGAGATATTTAGGGTAAAGGATGCGCAGAGGCTCCCAACGGTTCATACTGCCGGCCATGTTGATGAGCAGGTCGCTTTCAAGCAATTGCCCGCCATCGCCTGCGGAGTAGCCGAACAGGGCCAGATTCTCGCCTGGATAAGCACCCAAACTCGCGTAGTCGCTCACCGAGCCCATCAGCTCTTTAAGCCATTTCTGGAACTCGGGTTCGGTGATGTCTTCCACACCGATATTCGGTCGATCGTAATACTCTCCCGCTGCGCTGACCATAGCGGCCAATCCGCCGATGTTCTTGCGTGGATGCGGCACGATCAACTTGAAATAACCCCATTCTCCCCTGCCACCGATATCCCGCCAGCCTCCGGGGGCAATGGCGGCGTCATGAATGGTGCGCCAGTTGATCTCGCCGAAGGTCTTTTCCAGAACATCTGCCCGACTCTTATAAATACCCCAGGCAAACAGCGAGATCACGATCGGACGCGCACGATATTCGCCATCAGTCAAAAAGACATCGCGTCCTAGCTTGGCCTTAAAAGTGGCGTTTACCAGCTCCACCAGATAACGGCTGTCCGGAATCCATGCCGTGGGGAAGGGGTCCATCTCCTCGCGTTCATAGCGGCCCATCGCAGCCAAGCCGTCAATGCCGAAAACGGATATGCGGATGGTGCGTCCCTCTAGCTGGTGCCCTTCTGCGTTGAATCTTCTGGCAGCTTCGCTGACCCAAGGCTCCACTGGCAACGCTGCTGCGATGGTCACCTGGATGGGCTCAGAGCTCTCACGGGTCGGCGCCAATACGCCGCCGGAAGGTGTCACGCGCCAGAGCAATACATATGTCACCCCGACCAGTATGGCAATCAAAGTGAGGCCAACGATGACTATAAAGATAGTGCGCGTTCGGCTCATAGTCTTATGGGAGTCTTGTGGGGCACTCCCAAACCCCTTCTAGGCAGTGCCTTGCTATTGCGCGAGCCCCAGACGACGCTTGCGCTCTGCCAGCTGTTGCTCCAGGCGATCCTTGCCGAGCACTTCGTCCACCTGGACCTCTAGGCGGGCTGCTTTGATCTCCATCTCGGCATCGGCGCGATCCAGTCGAGCACGGATTTGTTCGGTGACACGGGCGATGTCGGCATCGCCCAGACCCTGCAGGTCATCCAGGGAGCGGATGCTTTTGGCGGCAATCTCCTTACTGCGCGCCAGCTCCATAAGGGCCACCACCTGCTCGCGTTCCTGCTTGACCATATTGAGCTTCGCTTCCAGATTGAGACGAGCATTGGCCAGCTTGTCCGCTTCTGCTTGCTGTTTCTCCAGCTGCTCCTTGTAGTCCTGTGCCAGCTCCACCTTGGCGTTATACTGCGCCTGGGCTGCTGTGGCCAGGTCTTCCCTTCCCAGCTTGAGCAGACGATCGATATCGGCATCGAGCTGCTCCGCTTCAGCCTGGAGCAATTCGTACTTGCGCTGCAACGTTTTCAGCTGACCGCGCACGGTCACCAGAGCATCTTCCAGCTCATCCAAATTGTTTTGTGCTTGGCGAATGTACTCATCAAAAACTGCCACCGAATTAGCTTTGAGAGCACTGTCCACCAGGGCATGCAAGCTGGCAGAAATAAGAGTCTGCACTTTGCTGAGCAGTGAAGCCATCGATTTCCCCTCCTTCCTCGTAACCGCTGTGGATACCAGATACGTGGGTCATCTTACCATGCTATGGGGAAAAAGCCAATCGCTTAGGGAAAAAACTGAGAGCAAAAAAATCCAGATTGACATCACATCGGCAGTGTATATAATTTCCTCATACGAAGGGGAGAGTGACTGTATGAGCACCGATGATATCCCACCTGCCTCCGATGACATCCTATCCGATCCCCACCCGATGGAAGATCTCCTGTCCCAAGCGTATCGCTACCAGGAACCGAAACGTGGTGAGATCCGTACCGGCACAGTTGTCTGGATTGGGCTAAACGAAATTGTGGTGGACATCGGGGTCAAGCGTGAAGCTATCGTAAACTCGCGAGATTTGGAGCGCCTGCGAGCAGAGGGGAGCGAGTCCATCGAAATCGGCACCGAAGTTCCCGTTTACATCATCAAGCCAGAAGACCAGGATGGTAACATTATCGTTTCGATCTATCTGGCACGTCGCGAGCTCGCCTGGCAAAAGGCGCAGGAATATCAGCAGGCGGGCACGATCTATAAGAGCAAGGTGAGCGGACATAACAAAGGAGGGCTTGTGGTACCCTTTGAAGGGTTGCACGGCTTTGTCCCCCTCTCCCAAGTAGTAGGGCTTCCCCACGATGTCTCTGAACAGGAGAGAGAGAACTGGTTGGCCAAACAGGTCGGACGGGATATTGTTGTGCGCGTTATTGAGGTGGATCGTAAACGCAAGCGATTGGTACTCTCAGAGCAGGCGGCTCAGCGTGCGTGGCAAGAACAGCGACGCAGGGAGTTCATCGAGAGCCTGGAAATTGGTCAAGTGTTGCACGGTGTAGTGCGCAGCTTGACCAATTTTGGCGCTTTTGTGGATTTGGGAGGAGGCGTGGATGGCTTGATCCATCTCTCTGAGTTGAGCTGGCAATCGGTTAAGCACCCCAGCCAGGTGCTCCATATCGGGGATGAGGTGGATGTGCGGGTCATCCATCTTGACAAGGCGCAGGGCAAGATCGGCTTAAGCTTGCGCCAGATGCAGCCGGATCCGTGGAGTATCGTCGAGGCCAACTATGTAGTCGGCCAACGCGTCCGGGGGACTGTCACCAATCTGGCAGACTTCGGTGCCTTCGTGCGCCTTGAGATTGGAGTTGAAGCGTTGGCACACTTGTCCGAGCTCTCTGACACCGAAATCCGCCATCCCAGTGAGGCGGTTACGCCGGGCAAGACCTATCTTTTTGAGATCATCCGCATCGATCCGGAACGACGGCGCATCGGGCTAAGTCTGCGTCGCATCCCGGCACACGAGCGTGAGCAGGTAATTAGCTGAGCGTGATAGAGAAGTGACCAAAAGATGCAGGCCAGGCACATGCATGTCTGGTCTTTTTTGTCGCTCAAGCTACTGTGAGGAGATCGAACCACAAGCCCTCCCAAGCCGCGTGGATTCCAGTCCAAGAATATCCTTAAAGTATCGCTTCGCCGAAGGAACAAAACCGATCCAAAGGACGTCGCCGCATATGGAAGAAACCAGTCAACGAGATGGTTGGTGCTGTGGCAAGATGTAGGAGGTACAACTTTTTCTGAGGATACCTTTCACAAAGTAATTCGCATCTTGCCGCGAAATTTCGTATAATCAGGGCGGATGGAATAGGCGGGCAAAAGTCGGGTCACGTGGTGCGTTGTTGGTTTGTCTTGCCCATATTTGGTAGAGATTAAAGATAAGACGGGCAGCAATGCCCCAAAGAGGAGGAAAGAATGGGCGCCCATGTTCCGCTCTCACCGATGGTGTATCTCACCGTCCGGCGCGGCAAGCGTGCCGGTCAAACCTTTTCGGCTGCCGGTCCTGCTATCACAATAGGCCGTGTGTCCGACAACAGCATCGTGATCGACGATCCTCAAGTATCGCGTCATCACGCCAGCATCACGTTTGAGGGCGGGCAGTGGGTGCTGCGTGACCTGGGCAGTACAAACGGCACTACGTTGAACGGGCAACCGGTCACGGCACCGGTGGTCGTGCACGAAGGTGATATGATCGGTCTGGGTGAAGTGATGGTGAGTGTCCAGCTGGTGGGAGTGGCAGAGAGTGGAGCGACAGCAGCGGGCATGCGTGCCCCAGCGGCTAAGCCAGCCTCTGTGCCAGCTCGACCTGCCGCCGGAGCAGGCGGTCGCTCATGGGTGCTGCCAGTAGTTATATTTGTGCTATTGATCGCTGCCCTTGCCGTCACCGCCGTCCTGGCCTTCTTGCTGCTTCGTGGACCTGCTGCGCCGCCCCAGGTGGTGATCACGTCTCCTCTGAATGGCACCACTGTCAGCCCAGGTAAAGAGATCGAGGTCCAAGTGGTGGCGCAGGATGCACAAGGGGTCACGCGCATTGACCTATGGGTGGACAACACATTATATGCCTCCCAAAGTGCTCCTGACGCCAGAGGACAGGCATCCTTCGCCGTGGTGCACCGTTGGATGCCAGGTACACCTGGTTCGCATGCGCTGCTGGCCAAAGCGTACAATGTCAATGGCCAGGAAACTATGTCCCCGATTGTCTTGGTAACAGTGATGCAACCCACTGGCGAGGTTTCTCAGCTCCCCTCTCCCCAAGCAACAGAAGGAGCATCTGCCCCCATACCTGTGGATACGCTTACGCTGCCCCCACCGCCCACCAATACTTCTACTCCTTTGCCGCCTGCAACGCCCACCCCTTTGCCCCCTCCGACCCCGACCACATGTGTGGACGACATAGCTTTCGTGGCGGATGTGACAGTGCCCGACGGCACCGTAGTGACCCCAGGACAGAGGATCGACAAGGTGTGGCGGTTGCGCAACATTGGATCGTGTACCTGGGGACCAGGTTATACGGCCGTTTTTGTCTCAGGTAATCCAATGTCCGCTCCGCCTGCGGTGAGCGTACCCAACACACCCCCCGGTGCTGTGGTCGACGTTGGGGTGACGATGTATGCGCCTGCCGCACCGGGCTCTCACGTGAGCTATTGGCAGTTGCGCAACGCTGCTGGCGTGTTGTTTGGGCGGCGCTTCTTAGTCCAGGTCGTGGTGCCGGCGCCGGCTACGCCTACCCCGATACCATCACCCACACCTGAGACATACATCTCCTTTGTCGCCGATCGCACCGAGGTGTCGCCTGGCGAGTGTGTGACGTTGCGCTGGGACGTGGAAAACGTTGCTGCTGTCTATCTGAACGATAGCGGCGTGGTGGGACACGGCAGCCAGTCGGTCTGTCCTACCACCACCACGACATACGTGTTGCGCGTGCAGCTGCGTGACGGTGGCACCACCGAACGCAGCATTACGATCACCGTCAATTTGCCGGAAGTGCCTAAGCCTACTCAGATCGGGCCGCCAGATGGCTCGGTCTTCGAGTACTACCCGCGTACTGCTGACTTCTACTGGTCCGAGGTGAGCTATCCAGGTGGAGTGACCTACACCATCGAGATCCAATATGGCACTCCTGACGGCACCGATTGGCAGCCATACCAAAAGGTTGAAGGTCTGACAGAGACCCACTACCGTATGGAGAACTTTATCGGTGCCTACAATAAGGGACGTTGGCGCGTGTGGGCCGTCTCCAACGTCACTGGACAACGCAGCGAGAAGACAGGTTGGTGGAAGTTCCACTTCACGATGTAGCAACGCAGGCGAACTTTCGAAGCTAAGATCGCAGAGCTGGCAGGTGGAATTTCTGTGAATCGTTATAGGGTATACGTCCGCAGCGATTCACAGAAACTTTTTGCGCAGATATTCTAACGCCACTTTATCGATCAAGCGCTCGTGCCAGCGATCCTCAAGGTTTTCCATGTTATAGAGGTCCAGCAGAGCTTTTCGGGTAGCCTCGTCGAACTGACCGGTGATCTGGATGTGCTGCTGGCCGGCATTGCGCAAGATCGCCTGCAACTCCCGACAGATCGACTCACTTAATTCCATCAGATCCTCGGGCGCGGATTGACTGTAGAGATGGTGAAGTGCCAGCAGCCGTTGTAGCTCGGCGATGGGTTGTGGATGGTCGTCCACGCGCAGGTCCACATAGCGGTCGGTGCGCGCAGCATAGCCCCCCGCAGTGCGCACGACTAGAACGGCGGCCGATTGTTGGCCACGTCGATCACCACCTGCTTCCTGCCCAGCAGCGAGTGCTGCCACCAGGCGATGGGCCAAGGGGCCATCAGTTGTCTCGAACGTGCGCGCCATCGCCTCCACGGTATTTCGACTGACCAGGATATTGCCGGCACATGCATACCCCTCGCCGACAATATGGCCGGCCCACTCATAGCACCCTGCGCCGGTGAAAGCGGCAGCACGGCCGGCAGCGTCCACTATCAGCACCTGGCGTTGATCCGCATCGCTATCCATAGAGACCATATGGTTCAATGCTTCAGGAGCGCTCCAGCCGTTTGCAAGCAAGCGGAGACCCTCAGCCCCATACGCCGCGTTTAACGCTGCCTGGGTAGCGATCGCTCCGATGCCCGCCTTGGCCCAGGGCACAAGAGTGCCCACCGCCAGAAACTTGGACTGCACGGCAACGCCCAGATCACCGTTGCGTGCATCGCGTGCCACAATGGAGAAGGTAGAAAGTCGAACAGCTCGGTTTGCAGACATCATAGGGTCCTCCAAGTGACTCACTGCCGTAATCGCGGGTCCATAGCATCCCGCACTCCATCTCCCAGAAAGTTGAGCGCCAACACCACCAGAAAGATCATCAACCCAGGCAATATTGAAATATGGGGCGCATTGCGGATCTGTTGACGTCCTGCGCTGAGCATCACACCCCACTCAGCCGTGGGTGGCTGGGCGCCCAGGCCCAGAAAGCTCAAACCCGCTGCGGCCATGATCATCCAGCCGACGTCCAGTGTCGCTGCCACAATCAATGGAGCCAAGCTATTGGCAAAGATGTGATATACGATGATACGCAGGTCGCTGGCCCCGATCACCCGCGCTGCTTGGACAAACTCCTGATTGCGCAAGGAGAGCACACTGCCCCGCACAATGCGCGCATAGTAGGGAATACCTACAATGCTCACGGCCAGCATTGCGTTGGCCAGACCGGGACCTAATGAGGCGACCACTGCGATGGCGAGCAGCAAGATCGGAA
>JASFBB010000263.1:0-2648 GCA_036172345.1 Anaerolineae bacterium | reverse complement strand
AGGCATAAGCCGGCTGGCGCGCGAGGCATCCGACATAATGATCCGGTTGCCGATGCGTGGCCATGTGCAGTCTTTGAATGCTGCGGTGGCGGGGGGCGTCGCCCTGTACGCAGCCTGGGCCGCGCGTGGCTTTCCATCTTGTGCGTTGTAGGTATCCACCTGCGTTCTGTGATATAATCGAAGCGGAGAGGCATAGGCGACGCCGATTCACTGCTGAATGTAATAATGTAATAAGGGGAGGACGCCATGTTAGTACGCGAACGTATGACCAAGCATGTCCTGACCGTCAAACTGAACGCGCCTGTGGATGAAACTCTGCGCCGTATGCGCCTCGAAAAAGTTCGCCGCTTCCCGGTGGTCGACAATGAGGGACGACTAGTGGGAATCGTGTCCGAACGTGACCTCTTGTATGCTGCTCCCTCGCCGGCAACCTCGCTCTCTGTATATGAGTTGCATTACCTCTATTCGCGCATCAAAGTCGAGCAGGTGATGACACGTGATGTGGTCACCGTCAATTATGACGACCCCATTGAGGAAGCAGCGCGCCTCATGGTGGATCATCGCATTGGCGGGCTTCCTGTCATGCGCGAGGGCGAGCTGGTGGGGATTATTACAGAAACTGATATCTTCAAAGCTTTTATGGAAATGCTGGGTGCGCGTGACCAGGGCATTCGCATCACGGTATCGTGTCACGATAAGCGTGGCGAGCTCGCCGCTATTACCAGCGCGATCGCGCGTCTGGGCGGCAATATTATCAGCCTCAGCACCTTCTGGGGTGAAGATGCTGTCACTTCCTATATCACATTGAAAGTCTCGAACGTGGATAAAGAGACTTTGATCAACGAGATCAAGCCCCTAGTGATCGAAATCGTTGACGTGCGCGAAATGTAAAGCTATTTTCGGAAGTACTCGCGCAGCGCCTCTTGCCAAGGCCTGAGATAGATGCCCAACGCAGCCCCTACCATGTTGTGCAGTGGGGCGAAAGCAGGTGGTCGTGATGCCCGTTTGAATTGATCGCGCGTAATAGGTTGAACGGGCACGTGGGTTCGCCCCGCTTGTTTAAGGATCTCGAGCGCGTACTCGTAGCGTGAGCAATAGCCCTCGTTGACCAGATGATAAATGCCATAGTGTTCCGTGCTCACCAACCGCCAAATAGCTTCCGCTACGTCGGGCGCGTAAGTGGGATTAGCTACCTCATCCGTCACAACCTGTAGTGCTCCGTATTGATCTGCCCGTGCCAGTATTTTGCTGACGAAATTGCTGCCGTTCTGAGCGAAGAGCCAGCTGATGCGTACGATGTAGAGCCGATGCAAAAGACGGGCGGCGATGGTTTCACCGGCCAGCTTGGACTCGCCATAGGGGTTGATAGGACCTGCCCTATCAAACTCAAGATAAGGGCGCTCACTCGAGCCGTCAAACACTTCGTTCGTGCTGATATATACCATTGCGGCACCGGCACGCTGGCAGGCTAGCGCGACATTTTGGGTGCCGAAGGCATTCACACGAAATGCTTGCTCAGGGTCGCGCGCACAACCATCCACGTCGGTCATCGCAGCGCAGTGAATCACCAGCTGAGGCCTCAGCGCAGCTAGCTGCGATGTGTGATGCGGATTGGTGATGTCCCATTGGGGCAAGTCGAGTGGAATGAGCTCTGCTTCGCGCAGCTTCTCCCCGCCAACTTCATGATGAGCTGCTTTAGCAAGGGTAGATTGCAGCGCTTGCCCCAATTGCCCGTTTGCGCCGGTTATCGCGATGCGCATCTCGCCTGTCACTCCACAAACTGGTTGGTGTAAAGTGCCTCTACTTCAGGGGCCGTTTCGATCATCCTGGCTGCTTTCATCACGGTGATCGTGTCCGACCAGGCGCGCGGGTCAGAGCGCCCCAGCTGGTCGGCACGCCAGAGCGCCAATGAGGCGTCCAGCACAGCCCTTTGTACAGGGGCTTGCTCGTCGGTGATCTCCGGCACCACCTGGCGCGCGATGGCGAACGCTTCATCAGGATGCTCGAGCGTGTATTGTAGCCCTTTTAGGAACCCACGCACCAGACGACGCACTACATCCGGCTGCTCTCTGACCATTTTCTCGTTGGTAACGATACCGTTCGATACCATCGTGATGTAATCCGAGGATTCGAAGACGTAGACCGGTTTGTTGAGCTGGCGCATTTGCACTGGCTCATTGGCTACATAGATTACCGCTGCATCAACAACCCCTTGACTGACCGACTCCACCTGGGAGAACCCGATCACCTCAAGCCGAACGGCTTGCTCATTTATTTGCGCGGCATATGCCAGCGCCTTCCAGCCCACGTAACTGGCGCCGTGAAGCACAGGGATGCCGACCGAGTGCCCCTCCAGCTTCTTGGGTGAGTCAATGCCTTTTTCCACGGGTGTCATCACGCCGACCGGATAGCGCTGGTACCACTTGGCGACATACACGATAGGCAGCCCCTGTGAACGTGCCAACACCACCTGATCACCACTGGCGACGGCAAATTCCCGCTCGCCCTGGCCGGTCAACGCAACAAAATCGGTCTCGAACCCGTATTGCATCACAACCGAGAGACCTTGCTCCTCAAAGAATCCCTTGCGCTGCGCTACATAGAAAGGTGCGAACTGCACATTGGGGATATAGCCGACACCCAGCAAC
>JASFBB010000262.1:0-2177 GCA_036172345.1 Anaerolineae bacterium | reverse complement strand
CAATGCCCAACACCGCGTTGTCTTCCAGCGACATCGAGCCGGCCAATGCGGTGACCTCACCATCATTGACAATCTCCAACGGCACGCCCAGTTCACTCCGGATGCGCAGGAAAAGGTCGCGCACCTCGTGGTAGCGCTCGCGGGGCACACCGCGGAAGAGCGAGGCGATGCGCACGCGGTTGTTGACATAGACGCCGGCAGCACTGCCGCCGATCGCGTCTACGCGCGGCATTTTGGAAGCAGCCAGCTTCAGCGCATCCATAATGTAGCGATAATGATATTCCGGATTGTTCTGTTTGCGTGGCTCCCAGACGATCTCGTGGCTGAAGATCGCCTCGCCGTTCACCACCGCAGAGACCTTCAGGTCGGAAGCGCCCAAGTCGAAACCGATACGATAGCCATTCAGATGGCGCCCGAGTGGTCGCTCACTCTCCTTTTCGGGGGGCACTTCTTCGGGGGCACACGGGACAACGGTAAAAGGCTGGTCATAGATGTCTTCGCCCATTACTCGCGCGTCGAACGCGCGCTCGCCCTCCGGGCTGTAGGTTTTTTGGATGAAAGCACCGATACTGGCTGGACCGCCCACATATACCTTCCAGCCGCCGCGCTGCCAGAGTAAAAATTTCACCAAGCGCTCAGCATACATCAGGTTAGCCTCGGCGCGGGGATGCCCCTCAGGGAAGACGATCGTCTCGAAGCGCGAGAGATTGCCTTCGCCACGTTCCAGGC
Source organism: Anaerolineae bacterium (assembly GCA_036172345.1). Taxonomy (GTDB): domain Bacteria; phylum Chloroflexota; class Anaerolineae; order 4572-78; family NAK82; genus NAK82. The sequence goes on along the minus strand of JASFBB010000262.1, from coordinate 1,448 downwards.
CTAGCACCAACGGCACGCTCACACCAGAATCGGCCACCTCCTGACGAAAGGCGCGGTTGGCTAACACAGCGGGTCGGAATCCGTCGTCCAACGGCGGACGAAAACGCGGTGGAATCAGTCGTAGCGCTTCGCTCATATGCCACACTCCTGGTTGCAAGATGATCGCTCCAGCAGGTCTTCATTTTACCATCGAAAGTGTATTTCGTGCCACTGGCAGGACACGGTGAAGTGTTAGGAAGAGGCTACGCAAACGGGCGGGGCGTCGATTCACCGGATTCGGCGGTCGTGACGCACCCAGATGTTGATCTCACCGCGCCGCTTTGCCGCCCAATTACCCACCTGACAGTTGCAGAGCCGGCACATTGCGCTGCTTGCGGCGGCCAGGTTCCCGAATAATCGGTGTATAATTGCTCTTCCAGGGCGTGAGGCACAGTTGCGCTGCTGGTTGTGCGAGCATGGCCATTTGTAAAAGCGGCACCCCGCACCTTGGCCGTCTCCCGTGGTGGGAGCATGTAGGGGAGCATAGAGCATCAACTAACCAAACGTTGTCCCAGCTCATATGCCTCCTTTAGCACCTCCGGCCGATTGCGGATCGCTCCAGGGTCATTGGCACTGCCGTACACCAGCCCAACCAGCTCAGCTTCCAGATAGCGCAACATGTCTTGGAACATGCGGATGGCATTGATGGCGCCTGAGGTATAGGGATCTACGTCGCCGTAAGTGAGTATGACGCCAAAGCGTTTGCCGCTCAGGGCATTACCCGCTGTACCCTGCAGGGCATAACAGCGGTCAATGAACAGCTTGGTTTGTGCCGAGACGCTGAACCAGTAGATCGGGCTGGCGATGAGAATGGCGTCTGCCCGGCGCAGCGGCCCATAGAGGGCTTGCATATCATCCTGCAGGACGCATATGCTGGTCTCCTGACAGCTGTCGCAGGCATCACAGGGGTGGATGTTCAGCTCAGCCAGGCGGAAGATCTCTACCTGAGCACCCCTAGCCTGGGCGCCGGCAGCAGCTCGCTCGACCAACACGGTGCAGTTGCCGTGCTTGCGTGGGCTGCCATTCGCGATAACCAGATAGCAGTTGGACATTGTAGTACCTCACTGGTGTTTTTCGCTCGAGGAAGGTGTCGGGAATAGTCGTGGCTGATCCGGCGCCATGCTGGCAGCGCGTGTCACCCTTGGCACCTCCGACTTCGTTGTGCTCTCGCAGATATGATCGCTTCGGACGGCGCTGTCTTCTCCGTGTCAACTACATCCCAGCTCTGGAAAGACACATTGTCTATGACCAGATTGCTGTGGTTGGAGGGTGCTCGTTGTTTCTCAGCATGCTTATGTAACGATACTCACCAACCGCCCGGGCACGTAGACGATCTTGCTCGGCGTGCGGCCGGCCAGATACTTGCGGGCACCGTCGGTTTCCAGTGCACGCGCCTGCGCTTCCTTCGC
>JASFBB010000261.1:0-5278 GCA_036172345.1 Anaerolineae bacterium | reverse complement strand
CAAAGGGTCATCGTGACGATCCGTTACCAGGAAGTGCACGAGCTGCGCCGGCCCGGCCAGGAACCTCCTTGTGATGCCAATCTATTTGACAGTAGCTGGAAGGATTTCAATCCCCCTGCGCGTACTGTTATCCAGTTGATCCCGCCCGAGCCTCCTGAGCCAGCAGGCGAGAATCGCGTGTTCCTGCCAGTGATTGCACGGGCAACGAGTGGAGCAGGAAGTCTGAACTACTCATTAGATTTTTCGGACGCCGCTCGTTTCAAGGATGGCAAGAGCTACTACCTTTGCGTTCGGGCAGACAATGGGGCGTCCCAGGTGTATCAGGTGAGCAGCGCGCCGATCATCCGCGTGCCGCGCAGCCCTTGGTTTGGGCCTAATTAAATCATCCAGACATTCTTTAGGCACGCAGCCCTCTTAGCGTGGCGCGTATCTCGTCCGGCACCTGTTTTTCTTGGCCTTACCTTTCTTCTCTTGCCAAGTGAGCGGCAATGTGCCCTCGAAATGCCCCGTTTTCGGCCTCAGATGGACAGGAATACAGCAAACAAGTAGAATCGGGGAAATCCTGATCACTTCTGGCTATCGGTTTGCACATAACATCGGGTTCTAGAGTGCGACGTCCCCTGTGGGGGTTGTTTGAAGGGATGGGCATGGGGATAGTGTTGAGCTTGGCTATGCTCAGCTGCAGCCCCTCAATGCCCCTCTTACCTGCCACTCCCCATGTGGGACAAAGCCATTTGCGTGTAGCAGTGCTGGTGCCGTTGAGTGGGGAGCTGGCCACGTATGGCAGAGCGGTGTACCGTGCTGTCGGGCTGGCGTTTGATGAGTGGAACGGGCATCGCCGCAATGGTGAAATTTTCATTGAATCTATCGCGGAAGACACCCCATGCGATGCGACACTCGCGCGCCAGGTGGCGGAACGCGTCGTCGCTGCGGGGGTGCGTTTTATCGTGGGTGGAATCTGTTCCGAAGCAGCGATCCCGATCGCCAGTGTGGCAGACAAGAACGGCGCCCTGTTCATCGCCACGAGTGCTACACATCCGTTGGTCACAATTGACACGCATGGAAATACGCGCCCTTTAGTTTTCCGCACAGCTTTCACCTACGCTCAACAAGGACGCGCTGTGGGTCGCTTCCTTTTACAGACGTTGCACCTAGATCGCATTACGGTGGTGGTCAATCCGGAAAGTTCATTCGCTCGTGAAGTGGTTGCCGCTTTTAATGAGGTGTTTACCGCTCGAGGTGGCAGTGCCTTGGTCATCACCGCTGACCCCAACCGACAAGCTGAATTCAGCAAGTATCTCGATGCGCAGATGATGTCCAATACCCAGGCAGTATACGTGCCAGATGATTACACCACAGCGGTGCGTGTGCGAAATATTTTGCTGGAGAAGGGCATGAGAAGGCCGGTGTTGGGCAGCGATTGGTGGAGCGCGCACGATTTGGATCTGGCTGCAATGGAAGACATCTATCTAGTGGCACATTATAGCGTCCAAGCTGCTGATCTGACCGCACAACAGTGGGCAACGCGTTATCGTGCTGCCTATGCGGTAGAACCGGACGCGTTGGTAGCTTTAGCATACGACGCGGCCATGTTGCTCGCTCGGGGCGTCGAGCAGTCTAGGAGCATCTCGCCAGCGGCGGTGGCAAGCGCGCTCAGCGCAATGGATTGTAAAGGGGTTACAGGGCGCTGGCGCTTCAATGCACAACACAACCCTCTAAAACGAGCTATTCTCTTACGTGTTCAAAATGGTACGTTGCAGTTTGCAGGGGATGCCAGTGTCGAGTAGATTTTACAAGGAAGTTCAGTCCAGGAGGTTTTTATCGTGACTCAGCGCATTAAGATCACCTATGCAACCATGTCGGCTGATGACGAGGAGCTCCAATCCGCTTTCGATAAAGCTATCGATCGTGTGCTCTCAACATGGTTGGGCATCGATCTGCCAATGTTCATCGATGGGAAGAAAGTGTCAAGCAAACAAACAGGGCAGAAATTCAGCCCCATTGACACAGCGCTTCACTTGTGCAACTTTGTCCGGGGCACGGCAGATGACGCCAGGACGGCCATTGCCGCAGCGAAGAGGGCGTTTCCAGATTGGCGTAAGGTGCCGTGGCAGGAGCGCGTCGCGCTCATTCGCCAGCTGGCTGAACAGATCAGTGAGAACAGCTTGGAGCTAGCAGCGCTAATGATCCTGGAAGTGGGCAAGAATCGTCTGGAAGCATTGGGCGAGGTTGAGGAAACCGCAGACCTGTTCCGCTATTATGCTAATTCTATGGAAAAGAACGACGGGTTCATTCGTGAGCTGGGCAAGCTGAACCCAAATGATCCGCGCGAGCACAATTTCAGCGTGCTTCGACCATATGGGGTGTGGGCTGTGATCTCTCCCTTCAACTTTCCTATGGCCCTGTCCGCAGCTCCGATTGCAGCCGCTCTCCTCACTGGCAATACGGTGGTATTCAAGGGCTCTTCGGAGACGCCTTATACCAATTGGAAAGTGGCCGAGATATTTGCAGACGCTGGTCTACCACCAGGGGTATTCAATGCCTTGAGTGGCCCAGGCAGCGCAGTGGGGCAGGAGCTGCTGGATAACCCCGACATCTGCGGGTGGACCTTCACCGGATCGTATCAGGTTGGCATGCAGCTATACAGGAAAGCCGCCAGCGGTATCTATCCACGTTTCGCGATTGTCGAAATGGGTGGCAAGAATCCTGTCATTGTCTCCAACACGGCGGATGTAACCAAGGCCGCAACAGGTGTTGTGCGTGCTGCCTTTGGTTTGAGTGGGCAGAAATGTTCTGCCTGCTCGCGGGTTTACGTCCAGAGGAGCGTCTACGAGGCTTTTAGAGAGAAGCTGGTCGAAATGACGCGTGCTCTAAAGGTGGGTTTGCCAACACAGCGCGACGTGTTTATGGGGAGTGTCATCAATCACGCCGCATATGAAAACTATCAACGCTATGTGGAGCTGGCGCGGCGCGATGGTACTATATTGGTAGGAGGCCATGTCCTAACCGAGGGGCCTCTGGCACGCGGTTACTACGTCGAACCAACCATTGTAGAAGGCTTACCGGAGGATCATGAACTGGTCAAAACAGAGCTCTTCCTGCCTATCCTGCACCTGGCACGGGTTGAAACATTGCAAGAAGCGATGGATAAGGCAAATAACACGATCTATGGTCTCACTGCTGGTTTCTTTAGCGAAGACTCGGCAGAAATCGAATGGTTTTTTGAGAACATAGAGGCCGGTACCACTTACGTTAACCGCGCTGCTGGTGCTACAACAGGTGCTTGGCCGGGCGTTCAGGCTTTCGGCGGGTGGAAGGGAAGCGGCTCCAGCGGCAAGGGGATTGGAGGCCTATATACCTTGGCGCTTTACATGCACGAGCAGAGCCGGACGGTCATCCGGTGACATGGTGAGCGCTCGATCACAAGGAATGCATATCCGCGGAGGTTGGGATCAGGAGACGCCGTTGCGGACCGCTTCGAGCTCCAGCTCCAAGCCCAGGATACGGGCCAGGTAGCCCAGAATGAACTTGTGGCGTATCGTGATCCTGATCTCACGGTGCCACGCGACCCAGATCCCGCCACGAGTGCATCCGCGTGAGTCATGTGCTAGGACGCCGATTGCCATCCGCAGGGGATTTGCATCGCTTTCCAAGGGCAGGTCCGAAAGCAAGGTGATTGGCAAGTTCTGCGACATCAGGTCGGTCGCCTGGACGAGGGATGCCCATTGCAGACTGCGCAGCAGATGAGCAGCGGTCTCGGTGGACATCCCGATGCACCCTCTTAGCTCAGGCATGCTCTCTCCACACCAGCGTACCCATCCAACTGCGTTTGCGCCCAGTACTGCGCGCATCTGAGTGAGCGTGCCCGCATCCTGGAATGAAACAGCAGGGCCGAGACGGGCGATTGCCTCATATAGGCGGCTCACCTCAATCTCACGTGTGGCGAATACATCCTCGCCCAACTGCTGTCCTGACTCCTGTTCGCCTTGTTCCTCTGACTGATATACGCGAACCCTGTTACGCCCTGCCTGCTTGGCTTCATAGGCAGCCGTATCTGCCGCTTGCAGCAGCGCTTGGGCCGTTTTCTCAACCAGTTGGCCAAGGGAAGCCACCCCCAAGCTAGCAGTTAGCTCATGCACTTCCTCTAGTGCCCCAGCTATTGGCGTGTTTGCTAGAGAACGTATGACAGATGGCCATAGACTCACAGCGATCACCTGGCGCAATCTTCTGGCGATATTCCCCGCGGCAACACGATCCACTCCCGGCAGCACAATGACAAACTCCTCACCTCCATAGCGTGCTGGGATATCCGTTGCGCGTACTTGGGCGCGCAGGAGATCGGCCAGCTCCTGCAGCACTCGATCTCCCACAGCATGCCCAAATGTATCATTGATGTTCTTGAAGTGGTCAAGATCAAGCCAGATAACGCTGAGGGGTTCTCCAGACTTCACCGCTACTGCCACTTCGCGTGCCAATACCTCATCGAGCATGTAGCGGTTGGGAAGCGAGGTGAGGCTATCACTGGTGGCGAGGCGCTGTAATTGTGTCTGAGACCTGACCCAGCGCAATCCCACCTCAATGCGAGCGCGCAATTCATGCAGTGCAGCCGGCTTAACAATGTAGTCGTCCGCGCCTGACTCTAGGTTGGCGACGTAGCTGTCTCTTTCATCCTTTGCTGTCAGAATAACTACATACACGGGGTGCAAGTTGGGGTTGTTCTTCAATTCTCGGCACAGCGCCGTGCCGTCCATTCCAGGCATCATAAGGTCCGTAATGACCACCTGTGGGCGCAGTTCCAATGCTTGGCGCAGGGCATCCCGCCCATTGCTCGCGACTGCGACCTGATAGCCATCCTTACATAGGGCGTACTTTAGCAGCCGCACCATATCTGGATCATCGTCTACCACTAACACACGCGCCTTCTCAGCCACGGTAGACACTATGCCATGTAATATCTCGCTCGTCAAGAAGGGGAATACTTGGGAGACCGTTGATCAAACGGGAGCTTTCACTTTGTCCCGAATGAGCGGTAGAAGTGCCCTTGTTTGGGGTGTGACCTGGACTGTTTATGACCTACTCCATCGAGAAGGCGTATGGGAAGGTAGAAAACTACCCTAAGGCTTGGGCGTATTGCTTATCCGTCATATGCATGTTATATTTTATATTGAGATTGCCTCGAGGCCATTACTGGCTTCCAGGACCTGATACCCTTCCAGGTCCAGATTCATATAGATGAAGCGCCGCATTCGGGGCTCATCATCCACTACCAGGATACGTT
>JASFBB010000260.1:0-4339 GCA_036172345.1 Anaerolineae bacterium | reverse complement strand
GCGAGCGCCTGGAGCTCGCCTTGTACTGGCAGGCGCTTACACCGATGAACGTACGCTATCGCGCCTTTGTCCATGTGGAAGGCGAGCGCATTTGGGGCCAGCACGACGATGACCCGGTGTGCCGGCTGCGCACTGACGAATGGCGTCCGCCGCAGAGCGGTGTCGGCCAGCTTCGTGTGTCGCTCGATCCAAACACCCCACCCGGACGCTACCCGGTCTTGGTGGGCATTTATGATCCCGAGACCGGCGAACGACTGGAAGCACGAGAGGCTGATGGCCGTTCGCTCGGCTCGGCAGTCACATTGACCACCATCATTGTGGAGTAGAGTATGCGCACGTCTTCCACACCTGAATTATCGGTCATCCTCCCAGTATATAACGAGGCCGAGAACATCCCGCACCTCTTCGCCGAGCTGATCCCCACACTGGAATCGATCGGACGCAGCTTTGAGATCATCGCGGTGGACGACGGCAGCCGTGACGACAGCTTCGCCCGTCTGGCCGAGATCCATCGAGGTGACCCGCGCGTGCGCGTGGTACGGCTGCGCCGCAACTTCGGGCAGACTGCGGCATTTGCGGCCGGGTTTGATCGCGCGCGCGGTGATGTGGTGATCACGATGGATGCGGATCTGCAGAATCCACCGGGTGATATTCCGCGCCTCCTGGCCAAAATGGAAGAAGGCTATGATGTCGTGAGCGGCTGGCGCGTCAACCGTTGGAGGGAGGGATGGGGTGCCTTCTTCACGCGGCGCATCCCTTCCGCCATCGCCAACTGGGCGATCTCCACGGTGACAGGGGTGTACCTGCACGACTACGGCTGCTCGCTCAAGGCCTACTGCCGCGATGTGGCACGCGAGATCCGCCTGTATGGCGACATGCACCGCTTCGTGCCGGCCATTGCCAGCTACTACGGGGTGAGCATCGCCGAGGTGCCGGTCAACTATCGCGCCCGTCGCTATGGCAAGAGCAAGTATGGCATCGGACGCACTATACGCGTGATATTGGACCTGCTCACGGTGCGCTTCTTGTTGAGCTACTCAACGCGCCCCATCCAGATCTTTGGGCTGATGGGATTGATCGCCATTGTGTTAGGGACAGCCATCGGCCTATATTTGACCGCGCTCAAGTTCCTCTACGGCGTGTCGCTGACGGAGCGGCCGCTGCTCTTGCTCGCCATTATGTTGTTCACGGTAGGCGTGCAGTTGGTGTTGATGGGATTGTTGGCCGAGCTGGTCGTGCGTACCTACTTCGAGAGTCAGAACAAACCCATTTATGCCGTGCGGGAAGAACTGGAGTGACAAGATCTGGCGCCCCGCACGGGCATTGCCGCCCAAGGGGTGTCATGCTATAATGCAACTGGGCATGGGCTGTGCAAAGGGATTGCCCCCTGATTGTGTGTCAGAAGCCTTTATTACCCTTCCTGTGGGTACCCCAATAATCATCCATCAAGGAGGAACGTGAAATGTCCGCCCAAATCATTGACGGCAAAGCGATCTCAGAGACGATCCGGGCCGAGATCAAAGCGGAAGTGGAGGAGATGAAGGGCAAGTATGGCAAGGTGCCAGGGTTGGCCACCGTGCTGGTGGGGGAGCGCAAGGATTCCCAGACGTACGTGCGCAGCAAGAAGAAAGCATGTGCTGAGGTGGGCATCACCTCATTTGGATATGACCTGCCGGAAAACATCAGCCAAGCGGAGCTGCTCCAGATTGTGCGCGAGCTGAACGCCAATCCGGAGGTGCATGGCATCCTAGTTCAGCTGCCCTTGCCCGCACATATTGATGAAGAGGAAATCTTGGGTGCCATTAGCATTGAAAAGGATGTGGACGGTTTCCACCCTCTTAACATCGGTCGCCTTTCGATGAAGCGCCGTGAGCCGCTGTTCGTCCCATGTACGCCGCGCGGATGCATCGAGCTGCTCGACCGCATGCACATCCCCATCGAGGGTAAAGAAGCAGTGGTTCTGGGGCGCAGCAATATTGTGGGACTACCGGTCGCGATGCTGCTGCTCCATCGCAATGCGACGGTGACGATCTGCCACTCGCGCACGCGTGATCTGCCCAACGTGGTACGCCGCGCGGACATCCTGGTTGCAGCGGTAGGTCGCCCGGAGATGGTACGTGGCGACTGGGTGAAGCCCGGCGCGACAGTGATCGATGTGGGCATCAACGCTGTGCCCGACCCGAACAAACCCGGAAGCCACCGCTTGGTCGGTGATGTGGCGTTTGATGAGGTAAAAGAGGTGGCCGGCGCCATCACCCCGGTGCCCGGCGGGGTGGGACCAATGACCATTGCGATGTTGTTGCGCAACACGGTGGACGGTGCCAAGCGCTTTTATGGCATCCAGTAAACCGAGCGCTGACGAAGACAAAAGATTGAGCTGGGAGTGTCTGGGCGCCATAGGTCGGTTAGAGAGGAAAGAGGAGAAATGGCAAGTCGAGTGAGTCTGGTCAGGGGAGAGAACCGTCGTCAAAACATACTGGCGGCATTGGACGCCATCGCGGCGGACATCGAACCCTTGTTGCAGGTGGACGAGATTCTGGTCAAGCCCAACCTCGTTTGTGCCGATAACCCACTGGCGGTGACCCACGTGGATGCGGTACGGGCCGTGTTGGACTGGCTGCGCCAACGCACCGCTGTGCCCATCGTGGTCGCGGATGGCACAGCGCTCAGCAGCACGTGGGAAGCTTTCCGGCGCAACGGCTACCAGACGCTCCCGGAGGAATATCCCGCAGTCCGGCTGATGGACCTCAACGCCGACGAGTCGATTACCTTGAGCGCCTTTGACTGGCGGTTACGGCCGCATTCTCTCGAAGCAAGCCGTATGGCGACACAGAGCAAGTTGCGCATCTCGCTAGCGATACCCAAGACGCACGACGTTGTGTTGGTCACATTGGGCCTCAAAAACATGATCATGGGGAGCTTGATCAGCCGGCTCTCCTCGGTGGACCGCGATACTGGTGCCCCGCGCTCGAGCTGGGCCGGCCGGGTCATCCATGCGGCCGAGGAGATGTACCTGGCATTGCCGGCAACCATCCACAACAGTCCCTTCATCGCTCAGGTGAAGGAACTGTTCTTCGGCAATGTGGGACGTTCCAGCAAGGCAGCCGTGCATCAAGGTTTTCCGGTTATCCATCTCAATCTCTTCACCCTGGCAAAGCACCTGTACCCACACCTCACAGTGCTGGACGGCTTTGAAGCGATGGAGGGCAACGGCCCGAGCGACGGCGAGCCAGTACAATGGCGCATCGCGCTGGCAAGCACAGATTGGCTGGCTGTCGATGTCACCGCGGCGCGGCTGATGGGCTTCGCACTGGAAGAGGTGGGCTACCTGTGGTACTGTGCACAGGCAGGCTATGGCGCCTGGAATGAGTCGGATGTCGAGCTGGTGGGCAACGTTTCCCCAGAGCAGGTGTGTCGACGCTTCAAGCGCCACGCGCTGGGTAGCGTGCAGGACCGCTGGCGTTCGCCGGCGGTGCAACGTCAGGTGGAGCTCCACTTGGGATCGATGCCATGACTTGAAAATCTGACAGGGCAATCAATAACGTCTGCACGCAGCGATAGATGGAATGCTGCGATGGGGGAGGTGATGCGGTCATAATGAACGAAGGAAGGGCCAACGAGATAGAGGGTGCTCCGCCCTCGAACTTTATTATGGAAATTATCGAAGAGGACCTGCGCACCAATCGCTTCGGTGGACGGGTGCATACCCGTTTCCCGCCGGAGCCAAATGGCTATCTGCACATTGGCCATGCCAAGTCCATCTGCCTGAACTTCGGGCTGGCGGAGAAATACGGGGGATTGTGCAATCTGCGCTTTGATGACACCAATCCCACCAAAGAGGATGTTGAGTATGTGGAGTCGATCATCGAGGATGTGCACTGGCTGGGCTTTGATTGGGGGGATCGGTTGTTTTATGCCTCGGACTACTTTGAGCAGCTGTATGAATACGCCGAGCAGCTGATCAAGCTGGGCAAAGCTTATGTGTGCGATCTGACGCCGGACGAGATACGCGAATATCGGGGCACATTGACCGAACCGGGGCGGGAAAGCCCCTATCGCAACCGCTCGGTGGAAGAGAACCTGGAGCTCTTCCGACGGATGCGCGCCGGTGAGTTTCCGGACGGCGCGCGCACCCTGCGCGCCAAAATCGATATGGCCTCGCCCAACCTGAACATGCGCGACCCGGTCATCTACCGCATCCGCCATGCTGAGCATCATCGCACTGGCAACAAATGGTGTATCTACCCGATGTACGACTTTGCCCACTGTCTGTCCGACTCGATCGAGGGAATTACCCATTCGATCTGCACGCTGGAATTCGAGGATCATCGTCCTTTAT
>JASFBB010000259.1:0-2576 GCA_036172345.1 Anaerolineae bacterium | reverse complement strand
AGCAACGGCGATCATGCTCCCCTTGCTGCGCACAAGAGGGATCTTGATCCCAGCCAGAGCACCTATCTCACCCACCCAGGCGCCGGCGGCGTTGATCACCAGGTGGGTCGAGATTCTGACCTTTTCATCTGTGTTCAGGTCGACGCACTCTGCGCCAACAACACGCCCGTCCTCTTTGAGTATTGTGACAACAGGGTGATAGTTCCACGTACGCGCACCATACTCACGGGCTGATTGCACTGTAGCACGTGTTGCCAAAAAGGAGTCCGCTGTGGCATCGGGAACGCGAAGGGCTCGCCTGATACCAGGGTGCACGTGGGGTTCTTTACGGAGAACTTGACCGACAGAAACTTCCTCGATAGGGATGCCGGCCCGATTACAGCATTCGATCAAGTAATCTCCCAATGCCGGATCATCCCAGGGAGTGGCCACCACATAGCCACCGGTGTCCTCGATGCAGCCTGGCATAATCTTGCGCAGAATAGTATTTTCCTGAATGCATTCCCGCGCGACTGTGGTGTCCCTCAGCGCGTAACGACTGCCACTGTGGAGCAAACCATTATAGCGCCCTGTTGTGCCACTAGCCCAGTCGGCTCTCTCGACCAGGACCGTCTTGAGACCGCGCATTGCAAGATCGCGTGCCACACCCGCTCCGATGGCACCGCCACCGATCACCAGCACTTCGCTCTCCACCCTTCGCATGCGCCCTCCTATATCGAGGGAAGATTTCGGACAATAGCCAGCTGATGAAAGGGATCTGCCAGACAGCTGTATAGCTCCTCGTAGACGAGATACAGGTGATCGTAAATTGCTGCTGTCTTCGGGTTGGAAGTGTACACAGAGGACGGAGCAGGACATGCGGCCGCCAGATCCTGCACATCACGATAAATGCCTGTGGCGAGACCCACCAGAAGCGCATCTCCGATCGGCGCACTGTTTGGTGACGAGGATACATATACTGTGCGATTGAGCACATCGCTGACAATCTGGTTCCAGAGCCGACTTTTTGTTGCACCCCCCTGCGTCCGGACATCGCGAATCTCCCAACCACCGTCCAGGTACACTTGAAGATTCTGTCGAATGCCAAAAGATACCCCTTCCATAATGGCGCGTAGCATTTCGCCCCGAGTGGTATCCGCCGAAATGCCCACAAACGCGCCACGTGCGTCTGGATCCCAGATGGGCGACTGTTCTCCCATCAGATATGGCAGGAAAAGTAGCCCTCTGCTTCCTGGTGGGGCCGTTTGGGCGTCCGCATCGATCCAATCGTAAGGATCCCGTCCCGCAGCGATCGCATCATCACGTTCCCGGGCGCATAGCTGGCTCACAAACCATTTTATCGAGGCGCCAGAGGAGGTCATCACCGCCGATAACATCCACATCGCTGGAATTGCATGGGGAATGCAAACGATATGGCGGCTGGGCCAGGGTCTCGATACACATAGACCGATGTTGCATCCGGTTCCGTGGGAGATAAATGCCTGGCTACTTTCCAGCACCCCCATACCCACCATCGCAGCGGGGGTGTCTGTCGTGCCGGCTAGCACCGGTGTGCCGGCCGGAATCCCCGATTCATCCGCGGCGTCCTTGCGCACCTCACCAATGATGGCAAGACATGGATATACGGGAGGCAGCTTTTCAACGGGCAAATGGAGCGCTTGCAAGATCTCATTGGACCATATGCCGGTTGTGACATCGTAGAGCAATTGCAGCGGCGCTTGCGAGACGTCCATCGTGAAGCGCCCTGTCAGCCGCCAGTTCAGATAGCTGTTCGCCATCAAGAACTGGTGTGTTTGGGCGAAGAGATCGGGGTGATTCCTCTTGAGCCAGACATAGCTGGGCGCTCCCAAATAGGAGGAAAGATTGTTGGCGGTGATCTCCAGGATCCGTGCTTCGCCGATCGCTCCTCGGATCAGGGCGCACTCGCTCTCAGCACGTTTGTCCAGCCACAATATGCCGTGCATCAGCGGGCGGCCGTCCACTGCCACAGGGACGATGACAGGGGCCTGGCTGCTGATGCATACCCCAGCCAGAGGCAGGGTACGCCTCGTGACAGAAGCCATCACCTGGTGGACGGCCGTGCACAGCGCTTTCCACCAATCTTCAGGATCTTGCTCTGCCCAGTTGGGATATGGATGGTAAGTCGGGTATTCCTCGCTGGCCTCAGCAATCACCTCTCCCGAGCTGCACAGCAGTGCTGCCTTGAGGCCGCTGGTGCCAACGTCAATACCCAGCATAAGGTCCGGCATAGGGCATTACGCAGCGCAGCACGATATAGAGCGTTCACATTAGAGATCCATCACAATCTGCACCTTGATGCTGGTAGGACGAGGATCACTAGCATATTCAAACGCTTTGATACTATCACGGAAGCTATATATATCAGTAATGAGAGGTTTGAGGTCAATCTTGCCGGACCCCATCAACGCCAGGGCTCTTGGATAGATATTTGCGTAGCGCATGATAGTGTAAATTCGAGCTTCCTTGCTAATCGCATAAGCCATATCCAGCGGTACCGGCTCACCCGGAAGCCCTATGTACACAATGCGACCACCAGGGCAGAGCGGATCAAAGAG
>JASFBB010000258.1:0-9566 GCA_036172345.1 Anaerolineae bacterium | reverse complement strand
TGTTGGGTGTTTATCATCCGCGCCAAATCGAGTTTGCACGCCTGAATCTCTCCTATACTGTGTTGAGCAAACGCAAGCTGTTAACCCTGGTCGAACGCGGCTATGTGCGCGGGTGGGACGATCCTCGGATGCCCACTATCTCGGGCTTGCGACGGCGCGGTTACACGCCCGAAGCGATCCGCAATTTCGCTGAGCGCGTCGGTGTTGCCAAGACCAACAGCGTGGTGGATATTGCTTTGTTGGAACACTGTGTGCGCGAAGATCTGAATAAGCGTGCGCCGCGCGTGATGGCCGTCTTGCGTCCGCTGAAAGTGGTGCTGCTAAACTACCCTGAGGGACAAGTAGAAGAGGTCGAAGCGATCAACAACCCGGAGGATCTCAGCATGGGCACGCGCAAGGTGCCCTTCTCGCGCGTGCTCTACATCGAGCGCGATGACTTTCGTGAGCACCCGCCCAAGGAGTTCTATCGTCTAGCACCCGGGCGTGAGGTGCGCCTGCGCTATGCTTACTTCATTAAGTGCGTGGATGTCATCAAGGACCCGCAGACGGGTGAGGTGATCGAGCTCCACTGTATCTATGACCCGGCAACACGGGGCGGCAACGCACCGGATGGGCGCAAGGTCAAAGCTACCTTACACTGGGTGTCGGCGGCGCACGCGATCGAGGTCGAAGTGCGCTTGTACGATTATCTCTTCACCAAACCGGACCCCAATGAAGTGGAAGAGGGTCAAGATTTCACGGCGAATATCAATCCCAACTCTCTGGAAGTGTTGCCTTCCTGTTGGGTGGAGCCGAGCTTGAAGGGAGCTCCCATCGGCAGCCGCTACCAGTTCGAGCGTTTGGGGTACTTCTGCGTGGATCCGGATTCGGCAAACGGCAAATTGGTGTTTAACCGTACGGTATCCCTGCGTGACACATGGGCCAAGATCGAGCAGGCGCAAAAGCAGAAAGACAGAATCACTGACACAATCAGCAGTAAAGAGGGCACATATGAGTCAAGGTGAGACAGTACGTGTGCGCTTCGCACCCAGCCCCACCGGTTTGCTCCACGTAGGTGGATTGCGCACGGCCCTTTTCAACTGGCTTTTCGCCCGCCATTGCGGCGGCGCGTTCATCCTGCGCATCGAAGATACCGATCGCAAACGCTATGACCCGCGTGCCCTGCCCGATCTATTAGAAAGCTTACGCTGGTTGGGCCTCGATTGGGACGAAGGTCCTGAAGTGGGTGGGCCATATGCTCCCTATTTCCAGTCTCAGCGCCTGCATCTCTATCAGCAATATGCCCGTCAGTTGATCGAAGGCGGCGCGGCCTATTATTGCTTCTGTAGCTCCGACCGGCAAGGCGCCGAGGAGCCTGCTCAGGTGGCACGCCGCGGCGCGGCGACGGGTTACGATCGACGCTGCCGTTGGATCGACCCGCACTTGGCGGCCGAGCGCGTGGCGGCAGGTGAGCCGGCCGTCATTCGTCTCAAGATGCCCATGGAAGGAACTACCACTTTCCACGACCTGATCCGTGGTGATATCACGGTGGAAAACAGCACGCAGGACGACGTCGTCTTGCTCAAGAGCGATGGATATCCCACCTATCATCTCGCTAATGTGGTGGACGATCATCTGATGCACATCACCCACATTCTGCGGGCGGATGAATGGATCGCCTCAGCGCCACGCCACGTGCAACTATACCGTGCTTTTGGCTGGCAAATGCCGGCTGTCGCGCACCTGCCGGTGGTGCTCGATCCGAGCGGCAAGGGCAAGATGAGCAAGCGTAAGAAGATCGCGCCGGATGGCCGTGCGCTGCCGGTACACGTGCGCGATTTTCGCGAAGCCGGTTATCTGCCGGAGGCGATGTTCAATTATCTGGCGCTGATCGGTTGGCGCTACGATGCCCACACCGAATTTATGACCCGCGAGGAGATCATCCAGCGCTTCACCATCGAGCGCATTAATCCCACCGCCGCCGCCTTTGATTACCAGAAGCTGGATTATTTCAACGGCGTCTACATCCGCAAGCTGAGCGCGGATGACCTCACCGAGCGGCTGATGCCTTTCATCCAACGGACGGGCTGGCGTGTCGAACGCGAAACGCTACGACGCATCGTGCCGCTGATCCAGGAACGCATGGAACGCCTGGATCAGGTGACCGGCCTGGCGGATTTCTTCTTTGTGGAAGAGCTGCCCGAGTACGACGTACAATTGTTAATTCCCAAGCAGGCGGACGCGGCGGCAACGCGGAGCTGGTTGCAAAGCGCGCGCGAGGTGCTGGCCCAGGTAGAACCTTTCACCCACGAGGCCATCGAGCAGGCGCTGCGGGCACTTGCCACACAGCTGGGGGTGAAGACCGGACAGCTGTTTCAGCCGGTGCGGGTGGCAGTATGCGCACGGCTGGTCGCCCCGCCCCTGTTCGGCACGCTGGAAGTGCTGGGGCGCGAACGGGTGCTTCAACGCCTGGATCAAGCGCTGGCAAAGCTAGCCCAAGCGAGCCCGCAAACTGTCCATTAACGGGATCCACTCCGCGGCCTTACAGCCTTACATATCCCGCGGAGACTCCCTCATATCGCTATGGATGCCCCTCTGGACGATGCGAGCCGTCACAGAGAGGTTTGTTTTTCGACTTTCCACAGCAGCACAACGTCACCCGGTTACGCGTTTCCAGCAATTGGCCGTCGGAACGCTCAATCGGGATGTAACCAGTCACCCACAGCGGGCCCTGGATCGGCCCATCGGAGGTTATCTCAGTGGTCACCGCAATCTGCTGGGGTAGATCCGGCTCGATGTCCGGCTCACCTTCGGCGATGGCGTAGGTGAATGAACCGGAGGGACAGCGTTCCACCATCGCAATGACCAGCGAGCGCACATGGGTGTCATCGGTGCTCGGCACCATCTGTTCCACAGTGCTGGAGCGTGTGCCACAGAAGCCGGCTTCGGAACATAGCGAATAATCACGCCGTACAATGATGTTGGTGCCGATAAAGACTTTTTGGCGCTCAGCAGTGGGACGGAGATCGGCAGTTTCGCTGCCGTCGAACGGTTCGAAGAGATGGGTCATATCACAAAACGGCTTGCTCGCCGAGTGCCCACAACGACACAGGGTATAAGTGCCTTTGGTCTCGATGGCACCTTCCTTCTGCCAGCTCAAAGGCTCTCCGTATTCCGAAACAACCTGTCTCTTGCGCACCAATGGCACATTCCCGTAGACATAGTAAGGGCCATCCTTTTCGATCACGATGCGCGGAGCGTCAGGCGTCTGGGATGATGGTTTATCTGCCACCCTCATTAACCTTCTGTACTTAATCGCGTTCCATGCTCTAAAATCTCTTTTTAACCCTATTTAGCATCAACCGCCCACGTGCGCCAAATCGGGGAATGCCAACATAAGGCGCCGGCACAGACGCGCCAGCAGCCAGTGCGCCACGATGAGCAACCATAAGTTGGGCACATAATAAAAGATCGCCGCCGTGGTGATGAGCAAGCTGGCGTCAATCAGGATGCGCTCGGAGACCAGTTGTCGCGACGGCCGTCCTGTCAACCACGCACACAGCCCCCATTCTATTAGCACCAGCGCGACGCCTCCCACCACGCCCAGATAGAGGTCATCGCTCAGCCACCAGATGCCGGCACGATAGAAACCCCAATGAACGGCGGCGTATACCACCGTTGTCAACGCAGTGATGTTATCGGCACCGCTCGGCATGCCGCAGGACGGAAGCCCACTTTCCCCAGAACGCCGTGCGTAGCGATAGAGTTTCCAGGTAGCGGTCAACAATCCGGCCATCAAGATGGTCAAGCCGGCCCATTGTCCCAAGTGGGGCAGCCAGGCACGCAGCAGCAACGCTACAGCGATGCCCAGCTGCTCCACCATCCCGCTTGCAGCGGATAGCTCGGCTGCGCTGTGTAGCTGCTCCAAACCCACCAGGCCCAAATACCGGGCGGGTAACACACCCAACAATAGAGCGATGTAAGGAAGACCTATATAGTAGCTAAAGCGCAGGGATGGAGAACCGAAATGCGTCCAGGCGGGGCGCTGGAAAGCGTTCGCTTTGAGGAGGAAGAGATCGAGCCGGTGCGCCGCCACTCGGAATAGCACCGAGGCGACAAGATAGGCGACGATCTGCCAATGCGCATCCATCCTCGTCTATGGGTCAGCCCACCGTGCTCCAACGGTGCAGCGGTATCTCAAGCCGCACACAGGTGCCCGCCCCGGGTTGTGACTCGATCGAGAAGTGACCTCCCAGGTATTCGGCGCGATCTTCCATGTTGAGTAGCCCCATATGTCCCGCTTCGCGTCGCAGACGCGCAGCTTCGGCATCGAAGCCAACCCCATCATCCTGAATCTCCACACGCAGCAAGTGATCCTCGACCCGCAGGCGAATCAGCACATTGCGCGCTTTCGCATGTTTCTTCACGTTGCCGATCGCTTCCTCAACGATGGAGAAGATGACCCCTTCGGCCTCTTTTTCCAATTGCCCCCGGTAGCCCTGGACATCCACGCGCACGTTCAGCCCGTCCGTCTGGCGCAAGCGTTCAGCATACTGGCGTAACGCTGCCACCAAGCCGCGCGTCTCCAGGATGACCGGCCGCAGGGTGAAGAGCATCATCCGGATTTCTTGGGTGGTTTTACGCACCAGCTCCTCGATTTGGGCTACCTCTTCCATCACCTTGTCCAGCGCCTGTTGCTTCTCAATCATCATGCGCACATAGTTGAGCCGCATCGCAATGGCCGAGATGGACTGCGTGGGACCATCGTGCAGCTCACGGGCGATCTTGTGGCGCGCCTCCGACTCCTTTTCCAAGATGCGCCGTTGTTCCAATTGCAGGTCCTGGTATAGCTGCGCGTTCTTGAGCGCCAGAGAAGCTTGATGGCAGAAAGTGGAGAGCAATTCGGCGTGTTCGGCGTTGAAGAAACTGGGGATAGAGCTGCCAAGCACTACCACCCCAAACGTGTCAAGGCCAGCACGCAGCGGCACACATAACACCGACTTGATCCCACGCATACACAGCAGTTGGCTGAAGACCGGATCACCGCTCACGTCCCCGACAATGCGCGGCTCAGCATTGTACACGACTTGGGCGATGAGCTCGCTCTCCCCGGAAACGGCCTGATTTTCGTCAACGCGTGGGATGTTGCGGCCGGCATACACCCGCAGCTGCTCAAAATTGCCCTCCTGCTCAAATAACATTACCAGACCTACCAGGGAAGGGTTGATCTCATCGGACTCGCTGATTGCGATCATGCTGAGTTCCAACATCGTGCGCAACACGCGCTCGTAGCTCAGCGTCGCGCTGAGGGTGGTTGCCATCTGACGCACAACGGTGGCATGGTGATAGGCACGCCGCAGCTGTTCCAGCTCTTTGGAAGGCGCGCCGATGAGCGGGATACTTCCCCCTCTGGTACCAGCTTCGCTTCCAGAATGGAGGAGGCCTGCCACACCTGCCACCACCGCCAACAAGGTGATGTGGCTGATCAGTATGTAAATATCGGCTAAGCTGTTGAGATGCTGGCTGATGGCAGCGCCACCGACGTAGACGAGCGCCATCGGCACAACAGCCGACAGACCGCCCAAGATCCCCAGGCCCAAGGCCGCATACAACACCGGGAAGATCGCTATCGGCAAGAGAGGATTCGAGCGGCTGCCAGCTATCAGGATAAGCAGTCCCGCAACGCCGAGATCCACCACGATGCCCACAACCCTCATCCAAAATTGATGGAAGCGAAAGTACAATGCAGCGGTTTGGAGCACGTTGTGGAAGGCAGCCAACCCCGCGATGATATACACATAGAAAAAGGTTTCCGGGTCTGCCTCAGGGCTAAGCCAGATCAGAACGAGGGCTATCGCAAGCCATGGCCAGCGCAAATAGGCCATCAGCCAGTCCACAGGGAGCGCAATCCATGGCGTCGCAATAACCTCTTTCCCTGAAGAGGAAGGCGTAGAAGGTGCAGCAGCGGGGTGCTGTGTGGTCACAGATCAGATACCTCTAGACCCCTTGTCGGCAGACCATCGCGCATAACTAGCTGGACATCACGTCCTTATTATAAAACTATCACAAGCTCAGCGGAAATGCAAACGAAGTCGCATCACAACAACACCATGCCAATGCCCACCAGGGTGATCACAGCACCGATCAGCGAGTTGAGGCTGGGCATCTGACCTAATATGAGCATGCCCAAGAGCACCCCGCCTGTCACCTCTTGGGTGGCAATGAGATTGACATACGTTGCATGGGTGCGGCGGATGGCTGCGTTGTAGAGCGTGTGGCCGAGCCCCAGTGGCAATGCCCCGGACAGGACGAGCGAGATCACCTGTCGGGGACCATAGCCGCCAGATGTCCAGGTGAGAAATGTCGCCGGTAGCATCCAGATGCCGGCCATGCCATAAGTGGCAAAGGCATACGTCAACAAGGGGTACGCGCCGCGCTGGGAACGTCCGATGACCGAGTAGATGCCGAACGTAACGGCCGAGATGAGCGCCAGTCCGTCCCCGATCAGGATAGTGGTATTCAACGTCGGCTGGAAGCCGACTAACACGGCGATGCCGGCCAATACGATCAGGATGCCCAGATATTTGCGCGGCGCGATGGGTTCTTTCAGATAGATAGCCGAAAACAAAGTGACAAATATGGGCGAGGTGTAGGTGATGGTCAACGCATGGGCGATCGAGGTGAAGTTGAGCGCGGCGATATACCCCAGGAAGTGCACCGCGGTAACTAGACCAAAGCCGAGAAACTTGACCGGATCGGCGTGGTTGTAACGCGGCGGGATGCCCTGCAATAGCGCTATGCCCAAAACGGAGACCGCGCCCACCACCATGCGCCAGAAAGTTTTCTCATAGGGGGAGAGGGGATCTGCCCAGATCATCAAGACCGGGCTGGTAGAGAAGAATAGCACGGCGATGGCCGCCAGCCACAAGCCACGTCGCTCGCTGGGTCGCATACAGACGGTTGCCTACGCCCCTAGAGCGGCCAGGATTGCTTGACCCATCGCGCGCGTGCTGACCGCCTTTTGGGAATGGGAAACGATGTCAGGTGTGCACACCCCGCGTGCCAAAACCTGTTCGACAGCGCGCTCGATCGCATCAGCCAGGTCGCCACGCTGCCACACGTGGCGCAGCAAGAGCGCTACGCTCAGGATAGCGCCCAGCGGATTGGCGACTCCCTGGCCGGCGATGTCCGGCGCAGCGCCGTGCACCGGCTCGGCAATGGCACAGCCCTCGCCCAGGCTGAGCGAGGGCGCCATGCCCAATCCACCCGCCAGCGCAGCGGCGAGATCGGACAGGATGTCACCGTACAGGTTGGGAGTCAGCAGCACATCATAGCGCTCCGGTTGGCGCACCAAGTGGTACGCGAGCGAGTCGACCAGACCCTCGTCCGTGTGCACCTGCGGAAACTCGCGTGCCACTGTCAGACAGGCCTCACGCCACAGCCCATCGCTCACGCGCAGGATGTTCGCTTTGTGCACAATGGTGAGGTGACCCCTTCGCTGCGCCGCAAGCTGGAATGCCACGCGCGCCACCCGCTCGGAGCCACGGCGGCTGATGACGCGCTCTGCAATCGCCACATCGCCCTCGAGGCGTTCACGTCCCACGTACAGACACTCCGTGTTCTCGCGCACGATCAATAGGTCAAGGTCGCGGCGCGCGTCATACAGCGGCCAGCTGCGTGACGGCCGCAGATTGGCGAAGACATCCAACTCCCGCCGCAGCGCGACAATCGGGCTGCGATAACCCGGCACTGGGTGCGACGGCGAGGCGACGGCTCCGAAAAGCACCGCACCCGCCTGACACGCTGCCGCCAGAGTCTCTTCCGGCAGGGCGTTGCCGGTACGCTGGAAGGTCTCCCAACCTGCCTCAGCGAAGGTCAGCTGTGCTTGCGGCATAACCGCCTGCAACACGGCAACGGCCACCGGGATCACTTCCTGGCCAATGCCATCTCCGGGGATGACGCACAGTCGCATTGCCTGGGTGGTCATGAGCGCTCCGCAGCGAGCAGCTGCTTTAGGTAGGGAATGAGCCCTCCCTCGGCCAGGATGCGCTGCACCGAGGGAGGGAAAGGAGGAAAGGGGAACACGCCCGCCGCACAACGAATCTCTGCCGCCGCCAGATCGACTTCGGCCCACTGGCCGTGTTCCAGGGCAGCCACGGCAGCAGGACAGACGATAGCCGGTAAACCGTTATTGATTGCATTGCGATAGAAGATGCGCGCAAAGGAGATGGCAATAATGGCACCCACGCCGGCTGCTTTCAAGCAGATGACCGCCTGTTCCCGCGAGCTGCCGCAGCCCCAATTGCGCCCTGCCACAATGATGTCCCCTGCTCGCACAGCGGTGGCAAAGGTGGGATCGAGGTCTTCGAGCGCATGCGTTGCCATCTCAGCCGGCTCGGTGAGCGTGTAGGTGTACTTTCCCGGAAAAATGACATCCGTGTTGACGTTGTCGCCATATTTCCAGACTTTGCCCGAAAAGTGCATAGGAAATGTCACTCCAACGCGGCGGGATGGGTGATGCGGCCGGTGACGGCACTGGCGGCCACCACCGCCGGGCTTGCCAGATAGATATCGGCGTCACGGGTGCCCATGCGACCGCGGAAATTGCGATTCGCCGTGCTGATGGTCACCTCGCCCGGCGCCGGCACGCCCAGATGGTTGCCCATGCACGGGCCGCAGCCGGGCGGGCCAAGGACGGCACCGGCGGCCAACAGCGCGTCCAGATAACCCTCCCGCATCGCTGCACGCAGCACCCGTGCCGAGGCCGGGATCACCAGCAGGCGCATCCCCGGGTGCACTCGACGCCCCTGCAGAATCCGCGCTGCCACAGCTAGGTCTTCCAGCCGGGCATTGGTACAAGTACCGATGAAGGCTTGGTGCACGCGCGTCCCGGCAACTTGGGAAATGGGCACTACATTATCAACGGTGTGCGGACAGGCGATTTGGGGCTCGAGAGCGGCCACGTCAAAGGTGAACGCGGCGGCATACTGGGCATCCGGATCGGGATACACGGCATGGGCGAAGAAATGTGTCGCAAATTCGGGATCAGCCTCCTGCCTCTGGGCACGCACCCATTCGAGCGACGCTTGATCGGGCGCCAGCCAGGCATTTTTGACACCCATCTCGGCCATCAGGTTGGGCAGCACAAAGCGGCTTTCCATCGAGAGTTGGGCGATGGTCTCACCGTGCAATTCGACCGAGGCGTAATTACCTGCATCGGCGCCCAGCTGGCCGATGATATATAGACCGATGTCCTTCGCCGAAACCCATGCGCCCGGTTGACCAGTGACCGTGATCTTGATGCTTTCGGGCACACGCAGCCACAACGTCCCGGTCGCCCACAACGCTGCGACCTCGCTGCGGCCGATGCCGGCGCCGAACGCACCCAACGCACCGTAGTGGGTAGTATGGCTGTCGGCACCAAGCACCAGCATGCCCGGGCGGATCAACCCCTCTTCACACAACACTTGATGACAGATGCCGCGCCCCACGTCGAAGAAGTGGGGGATGCCCTGCTCGGCGACAAAGCGGCGAATCTCGGCATGGTTCTGGGCATGCTGTGTGGTGGGCGCCGGAGCGGCATGGTC
>JASFBB010000257.1:0-3268 GCA_036172345.1 Anaerolineae bacterium | reverse complement strand
GGAAGATGCCACCGCCTTTCGCAAGGTGTGGCAACAAGAACAGTTTCCTTTCATCGGACTGCCCGATCCCACGCACTCTGTGCTGCGGCTGTACGATCAACAAGTCAATCTGTTCAAGCTCGGCCGCATGCCGGCCCAGGTGATCGTGGATCGTGCGGGGATCGTGCGCTATGTCCATTATGGCCACAGCATGGCCGACATCCCGTCCAACGAGGAATTGCTCGCCATCCTGGATGAGCTGAACGCTCAGGATACCTCCACGACGGGTTAGCCGCCCGAATTCGGGCACACGGGGAGGGTATCGCGGTGCAACGGTGTCGTTTGTGTGGAGTGCGTTTGCCGCTCATCATCAGACAGCTGGGCATCTGCGGCACATGTATCCGTACGCGCTTTGCGGAAGCACATCCGCTGATCGAGATGGCCCATGCCGCGACGCGGCGTGAATTCGGTTTGCCGGAAAAGCCCCCCAAGGCGACAGGAGGGCGCTCTTGTCACCTATGTGCCCGGCAGTGCGTCATGGGGCCAGGCGAAAGGGGCTATTGCGGGCTGCGCATCAACTATGATAACCACCTGGTGCATCTGGCCGGCACCCCTGAGCGGGGATTGCTCCACTGGTATCGCGATCCCTTGCCCACCAATTGCGTGGCAGAATGGGTCTGTGCCGCCAGCCGCCTGCAGCTGAGCCGTTCCCGTCCCGTTTTTGGTCTGCACAATTTGGCCGTGTTCTATTCCAGCTGCACGTTCAACTGTCTGTATTGCCAGAACTGGCATTTCCGCGAAGCGGATCCCCGGCAGGCGGAGCTGATCAGCGCCGACCAGCTGGCGAGCTGCGCCAATGAGCGCACATTTTGTGTGTGCTTCTTCGGCGGTGACCCAGCCAGCCAGATGCCCCATGCGCTGGCTACCGCCCGCCGCCTGGCCGAGCGCAACGTCGTCATCTGCTGGGAAACGTCGGGCGCCCAACATCCCCGTCTGATGGAGCAGGCAGTACGCCTGTCGCTCCAAACCGGCGGCACGGTCAAGTTTGATCTCAAGGCGTATCATGAAGAAGTGCACCTCGCCCTGACCGGTGCGAGCAACCGACGCACGCTGGAGAACTTCGCCCGCGCCGCGCAATACTTCGCCGCGCGGCCCGACCCTCCTCTGGTGGTGGCCAGCACACTCCTGGTGCCCGGTTATGTCACTCCTGATGAAGTCGCCGAGATCGCGCAGTTCATCGCCCGGATCAATCCCCACATCCCTTATGCCCTGCTCGCCTTCGCTCCCCAGTTCTACGCCGCCGATCTTCCCTTCACATCTGTTCGTCATGCTGAAGAAGCGTTGCACCAGGCCCAAGCCGCCGGGCTGACAGACGTGCGAATTGGCAATCGGCACATTCTGGCGTATGATTCATCATGAGCAATGCCCAACTTTGCTCCTGTACCTTGACCTCGAGGGTGTCGTGTTTATACCAGCAGATGCATGCGGGGTGTAGCGGCCCGCGCCGTCGACCGAGCGGGGCAGCAGCCTTGCTCTGCAAAGCGAGGTGAATCCGATGGCATACAGGATCCTGTTGGTGGATGACGATCCGGTCTTACTCAAGATATTGGGGCTTGCCTTTCATCGTGCCGGATACGAAGTGGTCGTTGCCCTCGATGGCCCCGAAGCGCTGCGAAAAGCAGAAGAGAAGCCGCCGGATTTGATCGTCCTGGATATTATGCTGCCCGGGATGAGCGGGTATGAGGTGTGCCAGCGTCTGCGTAAATTGCCCGGCGCCGAACACACCCCCATTATCATGCTGAGCGCATTGGGGCGGGTGGAAGACAAACTGACCGGCTTCTCCGCCGGCGCCGATGACTACCTCGTCAAGCCAATCACTCCACAAGAGATGCTCACCCGCGTGCAGGTTTTGCTGGCCCGCAGAGCCCGCTTGATGGAAGCCGGGCGTCATGCTCAGTCGCGTATTGTTGCCTTCATTGGGGTCAAAGGGGGAGTCGGCACCACCACGCTCGCCGTTAACATGGCCATTATCGCCGCGCAGAATGCCCAGCGCACCGTTCTGGTGGATTTGCACCCTGAAGGCGGTCTGGCAGCTGTTCAGCTGGGGCAGGTGCCGCGGGTTTCACTGGAAGATTTAAGCCAATACACAGCGGACTCTATTGATGACAAGCTTCTGGAGAAGCACTTATTCCCGCATCGTACCGGACTGCGCGTCCTACCGGCACCTTTGCCGCCCCAAAAAGCCACAAACGGGTTATCACTCCAGCATGTGAAAGTCATCCTGGACCAATTGACGCAACAGGCTAACCTGGTGATTGTCGACCTGCCGCCTTTGCTGGGCCCGATGACATGGGCGGTATTACAACGGGCCGACGCTATCGTGTTGGTAACCGAGGCGGACAGCCTCGCCATCAGCGCCACGCGACGCTGGCTCGAACTCCTCGACGCCGAGGGCATCGTCAGCAGCATCGTCCGTGTAGTGGCAGTCAACCGCGTTGGCGGCACCACCCCATACACCAAGCAGCAGCTGGAGGAGATGTTGGGCAACGAGGTTATGGCCCTAATCACCCATGCGGCCGAACAATGTCTCCTAGCCAATAAGAATGGACTTCCGGTTGCGTTACAGAAACGGGACACTGTGCTAGAGCAACAGCTCAGGGAACTAGCAAAAGGTTTATTGTAGCTCCACCCCGCTTTGTCAAAGGAACAGAGGTTGTTGTGCCACTTTGAGCGGCTTTTCCAGTGTGACCTCGCGAAATATCTCCCAAAGCATGCTACGGTATGCCCTGATCACGACATCGGGTTTACCTTGACTTCTAAATGTTCCAGTAGTACACTTTTTTCAGATTTCTGGCCGGTTTAGGTGGTTAGGTGGATCGCTGATCCTCAGTGGGGAAAATGTAAGCGATGAAGTGGTCACGCATGGTCTATATACTCCTGCTGCTTGCAGTGGGACTTTTCCTGTATACCTATCTCTTCTGGCAGGTAAGCGGCTCTGAGACTGTTGAGCTGAACCGCATAGTACGGCTGGCTCAAAATGGTGAGATCAAAAAGATCCTGGTGCGCGGTGACCAACTTGAGGTCACTCTGGTCGGGGGCGGCAAGCTGAGCACGTACAAGGAAAGCAAACTCGGCACGCTCGAAACCCTGGAACGGTTAGGGGTCAGTAAAGCGCAACTCCAGAAGATTCAGGTCGAAGTGGCGCCGCCCAGCTGGTGGGGAGGTTGGTTGAACGTCCTGAGTGCTGTATTGCCTTTGTTGCTCATCGGCGTGTTTTTCTTCCTTATCC
>JASFBB010000256.1:0-3463 GCA_036172345.1 Anaerolineae bacterium | reverse complement strand
TGGGTGAAATAAGGGAGGAGGAACGCAGCGACATGATAGGAATGGAGCGCAATCCACGGGTTGCTCCACGTGCCGAGCCGACGCGCGGAGCGCCCGGCCGCAGCGATGGCCGCCAAGCGTATAACGCCATCCGCGACAAGGTGCAGCATCAGCTTTTGGCCCAGCTGAGCCCCAGCGCCGACCTCAACAACGTCGAAGAGGTGCGGCGCGCCCTGGAGCGCATCTTCGCCGAGACGCTGGCCGCGGAACAGATCCCGCTGACGCGTGCCGAGCGCGTTGAGATGTTCGAGCAGATCGTGGCCGATATTTTGGGCTACGGTCCCATCCAGCCCCTGTTGCAGGATGACACCATCACCGAGGTGCTGGTCAACGGGCCGGACCAGATTTACATCGAGCGCAACGGCATCCTGGAGGAGACCGACCTGCGCTTCCGCGACACCGCCGAGCTGATGCACGTGATCGACCGCATTGTGGCGCCGCTGGGGCGGCGCGTGGACGAGAGCAGCCCGATGGTGGACGCGCGCCTGCCGGACGGCTCGCGCGTCAACCTCATCATCCCGCCGCTGGCGTTGGACGGGCCATGCATCAGCATCCGCAAGTTCGCCAAGACGATCTTCTCCGCGGAGGACCTGATCCGCGTGGGCACACTCACGCGCGAGATGATCGACCTGTTGCGCGCGTGCGTGCTAGCACGTCTGAACATCGTCATCTCTGGTGGCACCTCCACCGGTAAGACCACCCTGCTCAACGTGCTGTCCAGCTTTCTGCCCAACAACGAGCGCATCATCACCATCGAGGACGCTGCGGAATTACAGCTGCACCAGCGCCATGTGGTGCGGCTCGAGGCGCGTCCGCCCAATGTGGAGGGCAAGGGGGAGATCACTATCCGCCAGCTAGTCATCAACGCGCTGCGCATGCGCCCCGACCGCATCGTCGTGGGCGAGTGCCGCGGCGGCGAGGCGCTTGACATGTTGCAAGCGATGAACACCGGCCACGATGGCTCGCTGACCACGGTGCACTCGAACAGTCCGCGCGACACGCTGCACCGCGTGGAGACAATGACGCTGATGGCGGGCATGGACCTGCCGCTGCGTGCCATCCGCGAGCAGATCGCCTCTGCCTTCGACGTGATCGTGCACCTGGAACGCCTGGTGGACGGCACGCGCAAGGTGGTGAAGATCTGTGAGGTGCAGGGCATGGAAGGGGATGTCATCGTGTTGCAAGACATCTTCCAGTACGTACAGACCGGCGTGCAGAACGGGCGTGTGCAGGGTTACTTCACCGCCACCGGCGTGCGTCCCAGCTTTATGACCAAGCTGGAGACGCACGGGCTGAGCTTGCCGCCCACCATCTTCGCGCCCGTGCGCAAGCCGATGCGCTGAACGACGGAGGTGATGGAATGGCGGGCTCGGTAATGATCCCTGGAGCGTTGACACAACCGTGGCAGCTTGAGGCGACCGGTCCGGCGACGCTCTCGCAGGTGATGGCGGAGATCGAGGAACAGGTCGTCAGCGGTCAGGCGGCGCGCTTGGCGCCGCTGCCCACTGGCTTTGACCCGCTGGACGACGTGCTCAGTGGGGGATTGCGCCCCGGCGAGCTGCTGGTCATCGGCGGGCCGATGGGTGTGGGCAAGACCATCTGGGGGTTGCAGGTGGCGCGCAATGTCGTCTACACGGACCCCGAGGCTGCGGCGGTGTATGTGTGCTATGAGCACGACCGCACCCATCTCCTCTTGCGCCTGTTGTGCCTGGAGAGCGCTGAACAAGGGTACGCCGAGGAGGCGCTCACCCTGCGTGATCTGGCACGCATGGCATCCGAGACAGCCAGCAGCGCCGGCCTGATCGCCCATCTGCGCCAGATGGGCCGCTATGCCCGGCTGATGCGCGCGGTGGACAGCTACGCTGAGCGGCTGGTGCTGGTCAAGGCGAGCGGCGATCATTCCACCTTGGAACAAGTACGCGAATGGGCGGAGCAGGTGGCGGCGAGACACCAGGGTCGCCTGTTGCTGGTGCTGGACTATCTGCAGAAGGTGCCGGTGCCCTGGGAATCGCTGCAGCCGGAGGAGGAGACGACCACCTACCTGACCCAGGGCTTAAAGGAGATGGCGATGGCGCTGGGCATCCGCGTCGTGGCGATCGCCGCAGCGGACCGCCCTGGCCTGAAGGCAAAACGTATGCGCCTGGCCGACCTGCGCGGCAGCTCGGCGGTGCAGTATGAGGCGGACGTGGGTCTGATCCTCAACAACAAGTATGCCATCATCAGCCGCGAGCACTTGGTGTATAACCTGGCCCAGGCGGAGGCGATGCGCAACTACGTGGTGCTAAGCGTGGAGAAGAACCGCGCCGGGCGCAATGCGATCGACATGGAGTTTATGCTGGATGCCTCGCATTTCCGCATCGTGCCGCGCGGCGGCTTCGTGCGCGAGCGCCTGGTGGACGAGAAAGTGGTGTTGGGCTAGGGATTGAGGCAGTCTGGCAGCGTGGGATGAAGCCGCGCAGGGCACGCCGAGGATGAGTAGCGATGGCCGAGTTGCTCCTGGCCGGCAAGGGGTGGATCGAACCGGACTCTCTGGGTGCACTGCTGCGCGAAGCGCTCTCGGATGAATATTGGGTGGTGGACCATCCGGTCGTATATGGCTGCCCACTGGATGCCATTGTGGTGGGGCCGCAGGGCATCTGGGTGCTGCACGACCCAGATGCGTCAGGCGGGGGCAATGAGATCAACATCGCCAAGCGGGCTCAGCGCGCTGCAAAGGCGGTGCGTGCGTTTCTGAGGGATGAATTTCCGGCGCTGCAGCCGCCGCTGCGCCAGCTGGTGCTTCAGGATGCCGGAGCGGCGGCGTCCGAGGCGCCCGCAGGGATGGAGGTGGAGTGGGTGAGCAGGGAACACGTCGCCGCAGCGATTGACGCTGCGCCGCAGCCGGTGGAAGAGCCGTTGGCCGATGTGGAGGCGCGCGAGGCGCTGGCAGTCGCCTTTCGCGACCGTCGCCTGGCAGCCAACCAGCACGCCACCCGGCCTTTCGTCTTCCGCTCTGGCAGCGCGTTCGGCAGTGGCACCACCGTGTGGACCATCCGCGATGCTGTCCGCCATATGGACCGCCATCCCGAGGACGGCATCTTCCATCTGCGCAACGGCACGCTCGCCCAGTGGTTGTCTGAGCAGGGTGCGGAACATCTGGCCGAGCTGGCGCGCCAGGTGGTCAACCGGCGCGAGACCGATATGCAGGTGGCGCTGGAACGCTTCCTGATCGGCAGCGGGCTGGTGGCACGGCCGCGCCTGCAGGTGCGTCCGGCGCGCCTCGAGATGGGCTGCGTCCTCTCCGGCGAGGTGTGCAGCATGCGCTTCCGCGTGCAGAAGGGCCCTGGCAGGGGCTATCTCTTCGGCAGCCTGAGCACCAACGTGCCGTGGCTGCACGTCGAGCCACGCGCCTTCACCGGCGGGCCGCTGGAGGCCATCGTGACGG
>JASFBB010000255.1:0-3661 GCA_036172345.1 Anaerolineae bacterium | reverse complement strand
GTACAACCTGACGCGCCAGGGCTATACGGTTCTCACCGCTAGTGATGGGCGCAATGCATTGCAGGTAGCACGCACAGAGCATCCCGATATGATCATCTTAGATCTCATGCTCCCTGGACTAGATGGCATTGAGGTGTGTCGCATCTTGCGCCAGGAGATGAGTGTACCTGTATTGATGTTGACTGCGCGTGCCGATGAAGTCGACAGAATTGTGGGGCTAGAAGTGGGTGCGGATGATTATATGACCAAGCCGTTTAGCATGCGAGAGCTGATGGCTCGTGTCAAGGCATTATTGCGTCGCGTGCGATTGATCCGTGAAGAGATGGCGAGCAAAAGTGTGGAGGCCTCTGGTGAATCATTCTCGACTCCACCAAGTCAGATGCTCGTCTTCGATGATCTGGTGATTGATCCCTCCCGACGTGAAGTATTACGTAGCCAAAGACCGCTTCGGCTTAAGCCCAAGGAATTCGATTTGCTGCTTTTCCTGGCCCGCCATCGTGGGATCGTGTTGTCACGCGATCTCATTCTGGAACGGGTATGGGGGTGGGATTACGTCGGCGGAACACGTACGGTGGACGTACACGTGCGCTGGCTGCGTGAGAAGATTGAACTGGATCCAGCCCATCCGGAACGCATCGTAACCGTACGCGGTGTTGGTTATCGTTTTGAGGGGTAGGATGTTCGCCTCGGTCAGGTGGCGCTATGTGGTGCCTTTCGTGATAGTGACATGGGGGGTGATGGTGGGCTTGATCGCTGTCGTCCCCGCACATCTGCGTCCTATTGTCACATTGATTGCCCTGCTTCAATCCATTTGCATCGCTGGTGTGGCTATTCTCATCTCGCGCCAACGGACACGTCTGATGCAGCATGTGGCGCGTGTTATGCAACGTCTGAGCGAAGGGGATTGGGATGCCCAACTGCTGCTGGGGCGATCTCAGGATGCGCAACCCTATGTTGACATCTTCAACAATATGATCGAGTCCTTTCGGGATCGGTTGGAGCGTGTGGAGCAGCAATGCGACGAACTCGCTACAATGTTGGAGCATATCGCAGATGGGGTGGTAATGGTGAATGCGGAAGGGCTTGTAGAGCTGCTGAACCACGCTGCCGCGCAGATGTTTGATATCCCGATCACAGATGCCGTGGGAAAGTCATTTGCCTGGCTTGTGCGCGATCACACGCTGATCGAATATGAGCGTAGCTGCCGCGAACACAGTACGGAGAGTGTGCTCGGCATAGAGATCGAACAACGTGGCATCGCCCTGCGTGCTTCGATTGTGCCCCTGCGCCAGAGGGGGGGGACACATTGTCTGGTGATCTTGCAGGATGTAACCCGCTTACGCCATCTGCAGACGGTGCGGCGTGATTTCGTCAGCAATGTCTCCCATGAGCTCCGCACTCCGCTGGCCTCCTTAAAAGCGCTTGTAGAAACATTGCGCAATGGCGCTCTAGATGATCCCGTGGCAACACGGCGCTTTCTTGACCGTATCGAAGCGGAAGTCGATACCATGACCCAAATCGTGGAAGAGTTGTTGGAGCTCTCACGTACCGAATCGGGACGTGCGCCCTTGCGCCTTGTTCCCACGATGCTGAGCGACGTTGTGCTGCCGCCCATCGAACGTCTGCGACCTCAGGCGGAGCGGGCGGGCTTGGAACTCACTGTGCATTTGCCGGATAACCTCCCGACGGTATTGGCTGACGTGGAACGGGCACGTCAGGTAGTCAGCAATCTGGTGCATAATGCGATCAAGTTCACACCAGAAGGCGGCAAAATCACCGTCTGGGCCCAATTGCGTGATGCTGAAGTATTATTGGCTGTACAGGATACCGGGGTAGGCATCTCTGCTAAGGACCTGCCGCGCATCTTTGAACGTTTCTACAAGGCAGATCGCACGCGCGGCGGTGGAACCGGGCTCGGCCTGGCAATTGCACGACACATCGTCCAGGCGCATGGCGGACGCATTTGGGCGGAGAGCGTTGAAGGAAACGGCAGCACCTTCTTCTTCACGCTGCTCACCGCCGAGAGCTCGCCTCGTGCGACAACGCTGAGCTAAAGCTGTTTGACCATCCGCCAGCGCAGCCCTATGCCACGCAGCCCATTCCAAAGCGCCTGAAGCAGGTGCGATCTCAGATCAGCCAGACGGTCACCAAAAGGAGCAGCGAGAGCAGCACCAGCGGATAGCTGGCATGCTGCGAGCCGCCCTCGTTGGACACGGCGACGGAATCCTGGTCAGCTGGCTGATGTTCCGCACTGGGCATGAGCATTTCATACGCGGTGCCGTCGATCACTACGATCACATGCTCGCCGAGTGCGAAATAGCGTCCCGCTTCGGGATGCTGTGCCAGGAAATCCGAGAATGCGCTCGACCCGAAGACAAGCTGGATGGGGGTCATCCGGGTGGGATCGAATGTCGTATCAGTCCACACGCCATCCCGGAGCACAAAGGCGCGCTCGCCCACCGTGCGCACCTGGCCGGCGTATTCGTCCGCCGGCGTGCTCGGGCGTGTCGCCTTCTCCAGTTCGCTCTGCGCGATCGATTGCTCGACCGCGACGGCCCCACTTTGTGGCGCTGGTCCAGCAGCCTCCAGAGCACGGTAGGCGTCTTGGGCGACTGCAACACGGCCCTCCTCGCTCAACGCACGGGTAGGCTCTTCCACCAGGAAAGAGGTGTAAGGTGTGATGATGCCATAGCGAATAGAGAGGTTTACAATCTGTTGCACCAGTTCTTGTGATTCTCCGTGTAGGCGGATTTCATTGAGCAGGTAGCCGATCTTACGCGTGGCCCATAAAAGCGGGATAAAATCCTCGCCGCCCATATCACGGAACCTGAGATCCCTGTAGGTGAAGCTCTGCGCCTGGTCGTTCACCGTACCGCGCAGGGTGATCGTCGCTGCGCCCCCCGCATAATAGCGCCCCACAACCGCTAGCTGGCTGCCCGCGAACAAATCCGGCAGGGGATGCGGATAGAGGTCATACACGCGGGTGCCTTCCACTTCCAGGGTGACATCGGCCAATACCGGCGTGCTCACCTTGGCGTAGAGGGCACTCACTTGCTTGTCGATACGCTCGCCAGGACGCACATAGGCGCTTGCACCGCGCGTGTCGCGTGCCAGATTGTCCAGCAATACCGTGTTCACATCGTCGCCCACTCCGAAGGCGAAGATGCGCATATTAGCTCGCAGAGCATGTCTCACGTTATCCAGGATGGTCGATATTTCTACCTCCCCTTCTGTGGGCAAACCGTCGGTTAGAAAGATTAAGGTGACTGGGCGTTCCGAACCAGTGGTGTCAGCTGCAATGCGCAACGCTTCATGCAAAGCACCGTCGATGTTAGTGCCGCCAGCAGCGCCCAACGTATGCACAAAGTTGATCCCCTCTGATGCTTCGGCAGCCGGACGCATTTGCTTGGAGAAGACATGAACACCGGTGCTGAACTGCACGATGTTGAAGCGGTCCTGCGGATTAAGATGCTGCAAGATGTACACCAAAGCGTCCTTTGCCTGTTCCAGCTTCTCACCTTCCATGCTGCCTGAGGTGTCCAAAACCAGAATGACATCTTTGGCAGCATGGAAGGTGAGAAGCTGGAACAGGCAAAGGACGCTTTGGTGTACATCTTGCAGCATCTTAATCCGCAGGACCGCTTCAACATCGTGCAGTTCA
>JASFBB010000254.1:0-3108 GCA_036172345.1 Anaerolineae bacterium | reverse complement strand
TAAACGGAAGCGCCGCTCGCTTTCACGCAACGCCCTGTCGGCGCGCCAGCGCGCCAATGCCGTCAGAAAAATATGAGCCAATAAGGTTATGCGTTGCACTATCTCATCCGGCCAGGATCGTGCGTTGTGCGAACAGCTCAGCGAGATACTCCCCAACATTTTCTCACCGCTGTAGAGCGGCACTGCCAGGAAGGAGCGATCACCTACCATACGAAAACTTTCCCGGTCCGTGGTTGCCTCTTCGGGCAGTTGGTCCAGGTCGGAGAAACGCACCACTTCGCCACGTCGTAGTCGCTCAAACACGTAAGGATAACGCTCCGGGCTGGGATCAAAAGGCGGAGCGGGAACACCCGGTGCCGTCCAGCGATAGAGCGTATGGGGTTGCAGGTCTGGAGACAGCTCGATCAGGGTGATACAATCCGTTCGCATATGGTTGCCTATCAGTCCTAACGCCTGACAGACTTGTTGCTCGAAGTGGTGCTGTGGCGGAGCGACAAATCGCGCCAAGACATCCACCAGGAGTTGTTCGAAGCGCAGCTGCTCTTCCCGTGCCGCGAGGGTCTCCTTCCATTGGGTGATGTCGCGACCGATGCCGATGACTCCGATGACGTTGCCTTGTGCGTCACGCCATGGCACCTTGGTTGTGGCATGCCAGTGCACGCTGCCGTCGGCATATACGACGGGTTCCTCACGGTCGAAGAGCGGTTGACCAGATCGCATCACCTGTAGATCATCGGCGCGATAGCGCTCCGCCAGCTCAGGGGGATTCAAGTCAAAGGTGCTCTTGCCAATCGTCTCCTCCGGTGATCTGAACCCATGCAGACGGGCAGAGGCAAAATTGTTCAGGACGTAGTTGCCTTCCACATCTTTGACGAAAACTGCATCGGGCATATGGTCAATCAGAGCACGCAGCAAGTTGCGCTCGGTGGCCAGTGCCTCAATCGCCTGCTTGCGCTCGGTGATGTCCTGGGTGATGCCCACCACCCGCATCAGGCGGCCTTGAGCATCGTGCAAGGGGACCGCCCGTGCCCATACCCAGCGCTCACTCCCATCGCGCCGCCGGATCCGATACTCCACGTTATAGAGTGGCGACCGGCCTGCGAGAAAAGCGTGCAGTGCTTCAAGCACACGCGGTCGATCCTCCGGGTGAATCAGACTTGACCAAGCATTGTCAGACCAGCATGCTTCGTGCGCGCTGATGCCAAAGGTACGTTCGTACGTCGGGCTGACATACGTGACAGGCAACGAACCATCGGGCTGGCGTGTACGGATCCACGCTGCATCAGCCAGGTGCTCGACCAGCAGACGAAAATGTTCTTCACTTTCGCGCAGCGCCGCCTCTATGCGTTTCCACTCGGTGATGTCACGGCTGATGCCGACAATCCCGATGACATCGCCCTGGGCATCACGCCATGGCACCTTGGTGGTTAAATACCAACGCACAACACCTTTGGCATCCACGATGGGCTCTTCATAGTTAAGTAACGGCTGACCGGATTGCATCACCCGTAGATCATCGGCGCGATAGCGCTCTGCCAGCTCAGGGGGATCGGTGTCAAAGGTGCTTTTACCCACCAGTTCTTCCGGCGAGACACAGCCCTTGATGCGTGCATTGGCCAAGTTGCAGGCGGCAAAGCGTCCATCGCGGTCCTTGATGTAGATCAGATCTGGAAGGTGGTCGATGAGGGTGCGCAGCAGGTCGTATCTCCCACTCGTCATGACAGATGATAGGTCAGATGCCCTCGTGAGGTGATCCGTTTCGGATATGTTGCCCTGGGGCTGATGTTGCGGCATTTCTTCCTGTTTGCTCATCAGCGCTCCCTCATCCCAGTGTGATGCGCTTGCCCGCCCAATCGCTGTGATGTGATGCTTCGAGAGTTTATCTGGAAGGCGAATTTTCAGGATCTCGAGGATGAACCGATTAATTGAGTGTGTATACTCCAGTCCATTGTTAAAGATGCGCTCAGCGGTTTAACAACAGGCCATAGAGGGAGGGGGAGAAGCTATGCAAGGTTCTACGGCCAGATAACGGGAGTGGATGGGAGTCGAACCCACCAGCGCTCGCTGCTCGCGACCACTCACCGATTTTGAAGACCGGGGCGCCCACCGGGGCACTTCCACCCCCATAGAACGTAAAGTCTCCCGTTCGGTTCATACACTCGCTCTAATTGTAAGCAAACTACACCCAGCGCCCCTGGCCGGATTCGAACCGACGACACGCGGTTTAGGAAACCGCTGCTCTGTCCTCCTGAGCTACAGGGGCATATATTATATCTATCATATTCTCATTATATGCACCCTAGTTTCTATTGTCAATGGCAGGCGAGAGGGGATCAGGTTTTATTCTTCCACCAGAGTAGTGGATTGAGGAAAGAAACCCGTGTCCTTGGTGTTTCTCCGCAGCGGAAATATAGCAATATTGCTCTCTGACAATCACGGCTCGAATTTGAAGCGCGCAGGGAACATTGACAGGAAGCCCAAGAGCTGGTAAAATCATTGCATCTGTTACGCATGAGCACCATTTCTATATTTTTATGAGGGAGGCAGATTCATAAATGGCAACAACAGAGGAAATCTTTAACAAGGTAAAAGCCATTATTGTGGAACAGCTGGGCGTTGATGAGTCTCGGGTCACTATGGATGCCAGCTTTCGTGAGGACTTGGAGGCCGACTCCCTCGATCTGGTGGAGCTGATCATGGCCTTCGAAGAGGAATTCGGTGGTGAGATCTCCGATGAGGAAGCTCAAAAGATCACCACTGTGCGCGAAGCCGTGGAATATCTGAAGAACAACATGTAACAGCTGGCAATCCTTATCACGCCGGCTTGCTTTTTGGCCTCAAGCAGTCCAAGGCTCGATGCCGGCGTTGGGAAAGTAACCTGTTACCCCACGAGGTTACGATAATTGCCCCAAGAGGATTCCTTCTAGGGCGTAGTATCGTAACCTCTCTTTTCTTTTCAATCCGCAGGTAGACGGGTGAAGGTCAGCGTTGCGGTTCTAGCAGGTGGTCAAAGCCAGCGGATGGGACGCGACAAGGCGCTCCTGCCCATAGGGAGAAAGCCGGCTATCCAACGCGTTTTGGAACGTGTCGCTCCCCTCAGCGAAGATG
>JASFBB010000253.1:0-8464 GCA_036172345.1 Anaerolineae bacterium | reverse complement strand
GCAACGTGTTGCTGACGACATCTATGTTAGGATCGGTCGCTACCGCCATATGATCCAGAGAAGCTTGTGCTCCCACCTCTTGGGCGAGCGCGGCTGCCTTCGCTCTCGTGCGCGAGGTCACCGCAACCACTCGCACATCTGGCAGCTTGGCAAAAGCACGGGCATGCGTGCTGCCCATAAAACCAGCTCCGAGTACCCCTACGCGGATCATGAGCATCCTCTCCTGTCCTCCTCGAATGGGCATCAGCTGAGGCCGAGTTGCTTCAGGTGGGCATAGGAGACCTTCATCGCGCGGTGCACCTCCTCTAGCGACGGCCATGGTTCTCCGCTGAACTCGAGCTCGACGCTGAAGGGGTTGGTATAACCTTCCTCTTCAAGGATTTTGAGCACGCGCGCAAAGTCAACTGTCCCCTCTCCAATAGCAGGGAAGTCCCATACCCCTTTGCCGCCGCGCTTGTCCTTGAGGTGTACATGGGCGAGGTAGGGTACCACGGGTCGGATATCATCCACTGCCTGCACACCGCCGTAGAAGACACAATTGCCCGTGTCATAGTTGATGCGCACGTTGGCACGGTTGATCTCCTGGATGAGGGGAATAGATAGGGCACCGGTTGCCATAATGTCGCCATGCACTTCGAGTGCCACGAAGACATTGCGACGTGCTGCATAGTCGGCCAGCTCGAATATGTGGCGCATAAAAGCCGCCTTGTCCTCTTCCTTACCGGCATGGCCGCCCACCGCCGTGTTCATAAGATGAACTCCCAGCTGGACGCACAAGTCTATTGCCTTTTTGCCGTCCGCCAGGCCTTCCGGCGTGGTCAGGTCGGAGTGACCGCTGAGTGCTGAGATGCGCAATCCGGCTCGTTCTACCTGGTCCCTGATGCGCGCGATTTGTTCATCGGTGGCTTCGAGCGGCACATGCTCGGTCCACCCACGCACCGCGCTCAACTCGACATACTTGAACCCGGCCTGTGCGATGCCTTCCAGTACCTGTTCCAAGCTATAGGTGTGGTAGCTGTTTGTGTGGCCTGCCAGGATGTTATGCATTGAGTGTGCTCCTTTCTAGTTAGAACCCTTCTGTGATCTTCCGTAAGGCTATCTCACCAAAATCTCACCAAAGCGTCTATGTTTTGAGGATCGGTCCCCGCCGCTCTTTATACCTCAGCGCTTTCTCTAGAGGGAAATGAAAACGCCCTGCAGCGCGGATGATCGGGCTTACGCCTGCACCCTTTGCACGAAGACTCCCTCGTCTGTCTCGAATAATGCCATAGCGAGTGCCCCCAGCACAGCAGCGTCCGTCCCCAGCTGCGAGACCACCAGTTCTGGCACACTCGGTAATGCACCATTTAGACGTGCCGCGATGCGTTCCACAAACATGTCGGCGAATTCCACCAGGTCGCCGCTGAAGATGATGCGGTGTGGGTCCAGCACGCAGCTGAGGCTTGCCACCGCCAGCGCGAGATAGTCCGCTATCTCGTCCACAACCTGGAGGGCACACTCATCACCCCTGCGCGCGGCGAGAAACACCATCTCGGCAGTCAGCTGCACCTCTTTGTTCTCCAACCATTCTCGCAGCACGGAGTTCTGGCCTGTGGCGAGCTTCTCCTGCGCGCGTCGCACAATACCGACGCTGCCCGCCAGATCTTCCAAACATCCAAATCCTTCATAAGGTCGTCCCAGATATTGAGTGCCGGGCAAAAGGTAGCCGATCTCCCCCGCGGCGCAATGGGCACCACGGTAGAGAAAGCCGGAGAGCACAATGCCCGCCCCGATGCCGGCGCCCAGCGAGATACACACCAGAGTATCCACATCGCGACCGGCTCCCCGCCAGCTTTCGCCCAACGCGATGAGGTTCACCTCGTTCTCCACGAATACGGGCAACCCCAACACCTGTTCCATTAATGCTTTCAGTGGCACATTGCGCCAGCCGAGGCTGGGGGCCCACGCCACCACGCCCTCGCGATAGAACACGATGGACGGTGCCCCGATGCCCACACCGCGCACGGGGAGTTCGTATTCGCATGCCATATCGTAGAGGGTGCGTACCAGGGCAATGAGCTGTTGGATGCCCGCCTCGCCGGGTTGTGCCGGTTGAGCGATTCGCTTGAGGATCTCCCCGTTCAAATCGGAGATCGCACCGATCATATTGCGGTGGACGTACACACCGATGATCAAACTGGCACGCGGATTGAACTCCAGCATGATGGGACGCCGTCCAAATGGCGCCAGGCGCGCTCCCCTTTCTTGGATTACCCGTTTTTGTAGCAATTCTGTGACGATGCGCGTGACCGTGGCGGGGCTGATGTGGAGCAATCGGGCGATTTCGGAACGACTGAGAGGGCCCTGTTCGCGGATGAGCTCAAGGATGGCAGATTGATTGACTTTGCGCAGCAAGCTTCCATCGCCAGTGTGGTTCATTGGCCATCCGTTTGAACGCTCTAGTGAAGTTCCAGGTCACCCGTGCTACAGTGTGTTGCGTTCGGGTGAGGTTCATTTCATTGCGAAATAAATATATCATGATCTTGGGAATTTGTCAACGTTGAAACCTAAAACGTCCGGGATTATAATAAAAATGGGAGGTATGAGGTCAAGGTGGGAATGACGTGGCGCGCGATGTGGCATTCGATGAATGCCCAACAGGTGGGGTATCGCCTGTCTTGGGTGGCGATGCTGATCCGGGTGGTGGCGCTTGTTTATGCGTTTGGGGTGCTTTCCTTCTATCCGCATCCTATCATTGCTGCGCGCAGCGACTTGCTCATTTGGCTGTGGGGTATCGCGGCGTGCTATACGGGACTTTTGATCGTCGTGCTGGCGCTTCCCTTAAATCATTGGTTGCGCACCACACCCTTTATCGTTGTGGATACTGCCACTGCGCTGGCATTGGTCAACCTTGCTGGGGGTGGCTACCGCAACATCTTCTCCCTATATTCTCTCATCCCTTCGGTGACGGCAGCGTTGTCATTGCCGAGTGCGGAACACCATTTTCGCCGTGCCATTCTGTTGAGCGGCGTGGTAGTGGCCTCTACGTTGGGCTTTGGCCTCTCACTCTACCTGGACGGCTACACCCCAGCGCGCATCATCGAGCTGCGCCAGGTGGACGAGGTGGTATTGCGCAGCGCCAGCTATTGGGTGACCGGCGGATTGCTCGCGGCGCTCGCTGCGATGATGATCGCGTGGCAACACAGCCGTGATCGCGCCAACGCGCTGCGGGAACAGTCCGCTATCGAGGAGGAGCGCCGTCGTATTGCCACCGACATCCACGATGGGGTGCTCAGCCAGCTGTCTGCACTCAGCCGCCGTGCCGAGTATGCCAGCTTGCTCCTGGCCGAAGATCCCCAAAGTGCCCAAGAGGAACTTCATCGCGTCCTCACTATGGCAGGGGAGGTGCATGAGGGCATCCGCTGGATCGTGCGCGCATTGCGCCAGGACCCCACGCAGCTGACATTGGGCGAGGAACTGATGCGTATTGCGGAACGTTTTCAGCATAACACCGAATTACCCGTCCTGTTGAAGTTGCCACGGGGAGAATTGCCGGTGGCCGTCGATACGGTGCGCCATATAGGCTACATCGTGACCGAGGCGCTGACTAATATATGGAAACACGCCCATGCCAATCGTGCCGTGATTACCGTGCGCCGCACGGATGGTCGGGTGCTCGTGAAGGTGGCCGATGATGGGTGTGGCTTCGATGTTGCCCATATGATACACTCCACCAACGGCATGGGGTTGCGCAACATGCGTGAACGTGCTCAGGAGATCGGTGCCGAGCTCACGTTGCGCTCCACGCCGGGGAGGGGATGTCAGGTGCTGATCGATCTACCTGTAATTCAGGGAAGCAGGTGGCGGGAATAGATGCCTGTGCGTGTGTTGATCGCCGATGACATCGCTTTGCACCGTGAGTTGCTAGGCAAGCTCCTGGATCGGCAAGATGACATCACGGTGGTGGGTGAAGCGGCTTCACCTGAGGAAGCAGTTGCTGCCACTGCTATGCTGCAACCGGATGTGGTGCTGATGGATTTGCGCATGCCGCGCCACGACCCCCAAGGCGGCATCCGCGCGATCGAGCAGGTCGTCACCCGCTATCCCAACGTGCGGGTGTTGGTGCTGACCGAATCGGATGATGATGCTGATGTGCGCGCAGCGGCTATGGCCGGCGCGGTCGGTTACATCGTCAAGAGCGCTAAGGCGGCGGACATCGCCGAGGCGATCCGTGCGATCCACGCTGGCAAGAGCTGGCTCGATCCCGCCATCACCGGCTATTTGCTGGATGATTACCGCCGTGTCACCCACGATCTGCGCTCGCGGCCTACCCTGACCCGCACCGAGACTAAGGTGCTCCAGCTCATCGCCGCGGGTAAGACAACCGCCGAGATCGCCGAGCAACTCTTTATGGCGGAGAAGACGGTCAAGAATCATCTGGCAAGCGTCTACCGCAAGCTGGGAGCTAAGAACCGCAGCCACGCAGTCAGTGAGGGCTACCGTCAAGGCTTCTTGAAATGATCCCGGCCCAAAAGACCTGTGCCCTCGCTAGGTCTTTTGGACGTGATTCGACCTTTCTGGCCTATAGACACCCTTGGAGCAGAGATGTACAATAAGGTCGTGAAAATTGTAACAGAAGGAGCGTGGAGCATGCGTTTGCGCATCTCGGGTGTGGCGCTGGTCGCGCTTATGTTGCTGACGGCGTGTCTGCCGTGGGGAGGTAGTGCCAGCCAACAGCGCTTGCGAGTGGGCTTGCTGCCCATCCTCGACACGCTG
The DNA here is from genome assembly GCA_036172345.1 of Anaerolineae bacterium. Lineage (GTDB taxonomy): Bacteria > Chloroflexota > Anaerolineae > 4572-78 > NAK82 > NAK82. The sequence goes on along the minus strand of JASFBB010000253.1, from coordinate 3,709 downwards.
CCCTTCTATGTGGCGGAACAGAAGGGTTACTTTCAGGCAGAAGGGGTCATGGTGGAGCTGGTTCCTGTGAAGGGTGCTCAAGAACGCGATGCCCTGATGCAGGCGGGTGAGATCGACGGCATGCTGACCGATCTGGTCGCGGTTGGCCTTTTCAACCGTGAGAAGGTGCCGCTCCACGTGGTGACCACGGCGTTGCGCGCCGTTCCAGACGCGGCTATGTTCCGCGTGTTGGCGGCGCCCGCGAGCACGTTTCGCACTGCGCGCGACCTTGCCGGAGTGACGATTGCTATCAGCCGGAACACCATTATCGAGTATGTCACCGAGCGCCTTCTGATGGCGGAAGGTCTCGCGCGCGAACAGATTCAAACGTTGGAAGTCAGTGCCATCCCAGTGCGCTACGAGCAGCTGATGGTCGGTCAAGTGCCGGCCGCCACGCTGCCCGATCCGTTGGCGTCGGGTGCCATGGCAGGCGGTGCGCATCTGATCGTGGATGACACTCAGCACAGTCAGTATTCCCAAACTGTGCTTGCCTTCTCGCGCAGCAGTGTGGAGAGCAAGTCCGAGGCAGTGCGGCGCTTCCTGCGTGCATGGGATCGAGCGGTGGACGATCTGAACAGCCGTTCGGACGAATTCGCTGACCTGCTGATTGAGAAGGGGAGGGTGCCTGACAATGTGCGCGGCACGTTTCGTATGCCCCCTTTCCCCAAGGGCGATCTGCCCTCTTCAGCGGAATGGGAGGATGTGATGCGCTGGATGGTGGAGAAGGGATTGTTGGATCGTCCGCTGCCGTATGACGAGATAGTGTTGGCCACTTTCCGCGCTCAGTAGGCAGATTTCGGATACTCATTGTGAGGAGAAGCAAAGAATCGAATGAACCCATCAGCATGCACATCTGAGTTGATGACAGCGCCTGCAACGCTATCTGAAATTATGGCGCGTCTGGAGCTGCAGGCGCAGCTCGCTCAGGTGGACGCCTTTATGCGAAGCCTAGTGACCTCGCCCGTTTTGCTGATTTCACAGCCAGCGCGCTATGTCATCCAGGCGGGGGGGAAGCGCCTGCGCGCGGCGCTGGTCCTGCTCGCCGCACGCTTGAATCGTTTTGACGTGGCGCGCGTGTTGGCGGTCGCTTCGGCAGTGGAGCTGATCCATGCCGCCTCGCTGGTGCACGACGACCTGATCGATCAGTCGCCGCGTCGGCGCGGGCTGGAGACGGTGCACAGCAAGTGGTTCCGCGATGCCGCGCTGGTGGGCGGCGACTATCTCTTTGCGTTGGCCGCCGGATCGATCGCGCGCAGCGGCGACCTGCGCGTGCTGGAGTGCCTGGGGCGCGCCTCGGTGCGCATCTGTGAGGGGGAGATCAGCGTGGTGGCCGATGTGGCGCCGCTGGATGAGGCCCTGGACGCCTATTTTACCAAGATTGCCGGCAAAACCGCCGTCCTCTTCGAGGAAGGATTGAAGGCGGCTGGGGTGGTCAGCGGGGCAGACGATGAGCAGATAGCGGCGCTGGGACGCTTTGGCCACTATCTGGGCATGGCCTTCCAGATCACAGATGACATCCTGGACTATGTTGGGGACCCTCAGAAGTTGGGCAAGCCGGTGGGAGGGGATCTGCGACGGCGCCAGATCACCCTGCCGTTGATTTACGCGGCGCATCAGGATATGCCGGCGGCGTTGCGAGCAATTATCGACCGCATTGATAATGGTGCGAGCGGTGAAGAAGTGGAGAGATTGCTGCATTGGGTGCAGACTTCTCCGGCGATCGAGCGGGCGCGTTGTGATGCGTATCGTTATTGTGAAGAGGCGTGTCGTGCGCTGGAGCTGTTCCCCGCCTCGGAGGTGCGTGCTGGACTGGAGGCGCTCGCCTGGTCGGTGGTGTCACGCCGCCACTAGGATGTAACCCGAGACGTGCGCCAATGCGCGTGCCGAGGACTCTGGAGTGCGAGAAGACGCGAGGAAGATGTGCTCCCTCGCGTTTTTCTTTGTGACGGTGCGCGTCGGTCTCTGAGTGGGGCGATTCGCATGCATCTAGACAGGATTTATGGTAAAATATCTTGGCCGTTGATCAACTTCGGTCCTCCGCTTGGAATTGCGGGCGGGCATAGATTGCTGTGCAACTATAGTTGTGTTGCGATATTTTGTCCTGCCGCGCGGATCGGGTGCTATCGTGTTCCTGGGTGCACGGGGAGGCAAGGGAGGATGCGGGAAGTTAAGGCTCACGAGCCGGAACCATCAGCACGAGTATTGGTGGTGGACGACGAGCTGATGCTTGGTTATGCACTCGCTCAGGCATTATGCGCGTCCGGCTTTGTCGCTGACATTGCGGGTAGCGGCGAAGAGGCGCTGCGCATGCTGGAAAGTGCTGCTTATGATGTGATGATCTTGGATCTCTCTATGCCAGGCGTCGGCGGTGAGGAGGTGATGCGCATTGCCCACACGCGCTGGCCGGAGCTGCTCATCATTGTGCTCACAGGCCATGCCACACTGGAGAGCGCGATTACCGCCGTCAAGTCGGGGGTGGCAGATTATCTCAGGAAGCCGATCGGCGAGCGCGAGGTTGTGGAGACAGTGAAGCGCGCGCTGCAAAAGCGCGCTGCACGTTGGCGCCGCGAACGGCTGGTGCAGCTCATCTACCAGGCGCTTGAGGCATTGCAAGAGACATCGCCTGTTCCGGCGTCTACCCAGATCCCATCGCTGCCGCATCAGCACGATTACGTGTACCTGTCACCGCTGGTGTTAGACCGCCAGCGGCGGGAGCTCTTCCTGGAATCGGCGGTTGGCGGTGACACGGTAGAGTTGAGTGAGAATGAGGCGCGTATCTTGAGCGTCTTGATGAGTTATCCGGGCAGGGTGCTGTCCTGCTCTCAGTTGGTGCGCGAGGCGCTCGGTGAGGAGTTGGATGCCCTCACAGCCGAGAACATCGTGCGCCCCGTTATTTCGCGCCTGCGTGCCAAGCTGCGTTCTTTCGATCTGGCGGGCCTGCCCGTCATCCGCACAGTGCGTGGGCGCGGTTATTTCATAGAATCTCCCTCACAATCTTCCCCCTTCAATCGTAACATAGCTGAATGATCTTGCAAGGCAGCTGAAAGGTTCTGGCAGTGCAGTCTTGTGTATACTAGGAGTATACAGGAAGAGCTGCCGGCCTGCATCGAGCTTTCTTACCCTATGTTTCGCCTGCTGGTCGTGGATACAGAGGCACATGCCGGTACAGCGCTGGCGCGGCAACTTGCTTAAAGATATAGTTAGTTAACAAGCAGGAGGGAGAGATATGTCCACAATGCAGCGCGATCGTTGTAGTACTCCGCCTCGTAGCCCAGGCGCACAAAGTGTATGTAGTAATCACCGAGATCAAGCCACAAATCACAATTGCCGTCATACCCGGTGACACACCAATTATACACCTCTGTCGGATCGGTGGTACGCAACACACTAACACGGACACCCCCCAGAGGCTCACCAGTCACCTCGTCGTTAACCCAGAAGATCACATGACCATCTACGGCAATTGCCTCATCGGTGAAGCTAACCGTAGCTGTGATGGTGGTCGTCATCCCCGCAGACACCGTGATGGGGGTTGCTTCCTCCAGCGAGAGGCGGTCCTGGTACCATTCCGGCACGATCTCCGGCCACGGGCCACCCCAGAGATAGGCGCGGTAAGCCCCGGCGCGCAGCCCCCCGATCTGGAACTGGCCGTCCCAATCGGTCAATCCCC
>JASFBB010000252.1:0-8096 GCA_036172345.1 Anaerolineae bacterium | reverse complement strand
CATTGCGCAGGTGCTGGAGGGCGGTTCGCTGAGTGAGGAAGAGGCTCAGGCGGTGATGACTCAGATCATGCATGGCCAAGCCACCCCTGCCCAGATCGGCGCCTTTCTGATTGCCCTGCGCATGAAGGGTGAGACCGTGGCCGAGATCGCCGGCTGTGCGCGCGCGATGCGTCACAGTGCTGTGCGGGTACGTCCCCGACGTCAGGATAGCCTGGTTGACACATGTGGCACGGGTGGCGACGGGATGGGGACGTTCAACATCAGCACGGCGGCTGCCTTCGTGGTGGCCGGCGCCGGGCAGCCGGTGGCCAAGCATGGCAACCGTTCCATCTCCAGCCGTTGTGGGTCTGCGGATGTTATGGAAGCATTGGGTGTCCAGCTGGATCTCACCGCAGAACAGGTCGCCGCGTGCATCGACGAGATCGGCATCGGCTTTCTGTTCGCCCCATTGCTCCATCCGGCGATGAAACATGCCATCGCTCCGCGCCGTGAGCTGGGTGTGCGCACCATTTTCAACCTTCTGGGACCGTTGACCAATCCGGCAGGAGCAGCTGTCCAGGTGTTAGGAGTATACGATGCCCGTCTCACCGAGACGCTGGCGCATGTGTTGGCCGCCCTGGGTTGTCGTGCCGCGTTCGTGGTCCATGGAGCGGGTGGGATGGACGAATTGACCCCATGTGGCCCCAATCGCATCAGCGCCTTGCGCGACGGTCACGTCGAAACCTACACGCTCGATCCAGCCGAGCTGGGCCTGGCACGCACCGAACCCGAGGAGCTGCGCGGTGGCGACGCCCAAGAGAACGCGGCCCTCATCCGCGCCATCCTGTCTGGGGAGCTTCATGGGGCACCGCGCGATGTGACCCTGCTCAACGCTGCCGCCGCACTGGTTGCAGCCGGACGGGCCACCACCTTCAACGAAGGCCTTCAGCGGGCGCGCTATAGCATCGACAGCGGCGCTGCCCAACGCGTGCTGGCGCAGCTGGTGGAGTTCACACGGATGCTTTGACAATCAGGAGAAAAGAGCAATGGCTTCGATCCTGGAGAAGATCGCCGATTATAAGCGAAAACACGAGCTGCCGGAACGCATGCGCCGGGTGCCCCTGTCTGTGCTGCGGGCGCAGGCCGCTGTGGCGCCGCCCCCACGCGACCTGATCGCTGGCCTGCGGCGCCGTTCACCTGGGGCACTGATCGCCGAAGTGAAGCGTGCCTCACCCAGCCGGGGCGTGCTGAACCCCGACTTCGATCCCGTGCGACTCGCCACCCTGTACGCTGCGGGTGGCGCAGCCGCGCTCAGCGTGGTGACCGATGCCCATTTCTTCCAGGGTGACTTGGCTCATCTATCCGCCATCCGGGCCCATTTCGACCGCCTGGCATCCGGTCTGGATGGACAAGGCTCCCCTGACGAATTCCCCCAGCCGAGCGCAGGGGAGACGAGCACATCTCACCCCTTGTCACCCTTGCCTCTGTTGCGCAAGGATTTCCTCATCCATCCCTACCAGTTGTACGAAGCGCGCGCTGCCGGGGCGGATGCCGTGCTCCTCATCGCTGCCCTTCTGGACGACGTCGGGTTAAAGGAGATGCTGGACCTGGCAGGAGCGCTGGGCATGGCCGCTCTGGTCGAGGTGCACACCGCCGACGAGCTGGCACGCGTCCTGCCGCTGCAGCCCCCCTTGATCGGGGTCAACAATCGCGACTTGCACACCTTTGCGGTTTCTCTGGACACCTGCTTGAATTTGCGCCCTTTGGTCCCGCCCGAGATCGGCTACGTGGCTGAGAGTGGCATCCACTCCGCTGCCGACGTGGCGCGCCTGCGCGCAGCAGGTGTGGACGCGATGCTGGTCGGCGAAGCGCTGGTCACCGCGTCCGATGTCATCGCCAAGATGCAGGAGCTCTGCGATGGTGCACGTTAAGATTTGCGGGCTGACGAATCCAGGCGATGCCTTAGCGGCAGCGGAAGCGGGCGCGGACATGGTGGGGTTTATCTTCTACCCAGGCAGCCCACGGTATGTTTCTCCCCTTCAGGCGCGCACGATCGTGACAGCCCTGCACGAACGATATCCCGAGATCGTGACAGTAGGTGTGTTCGTGAACGAGACGCCGACGATTATTTCGCAGATACTCGAATATTGCGGTATCCGATTGGCCCAGCTGCACGGCGAGGAGCCGGTGGAGTGGCTCAAGGAGACATCTGTTTTGGCCGGGCGTGTATACAAGGCACTGCGCCCGCGCTCTCACGAGGAAGCAGAGCGGCTGGCTTCTGAGTATGCATTACCCTTCTCGTTGGCAGAACGGATGAACGCTCCGTCCTTGTTGCTGGATGCATACCACATCGCGACACGCGGTGGCAGTGGTCAGCCCGCCGATTGGGAGATCGCCGCACGCCTGGCCCGGCAGTATCATGTGTTGCTCGCCGGGGGTCTCACCCCTGATAATGTGATTCAGGCGATTCAGCGCGTGCGTCCTTGGGGGGTTGATGTGGCGAGTGGGGTTGAATGTGCACCAGGACGGAAGAACCTCACCGCGCTGCGCACCTTCATCCGCTCTGCTAAGGAAATCTGTTATGCCGTCGAGAATCAAAGCGAGGGATAGTATGACAGTGGCAACAATGTCCGTAGGTAAGGCTTCGCGTGGCCGCTTTGGCCCCTATGGCGGCCAGTTCGTCCCCGAAACGCTGATGGCGCCGCTGCGAGAGCTCGAGCAAGCCTATCTGGAGGCACGCGCGGACCCTGATTTCGCCAGAGAGCTGGATCATCTGCTCATTACCTATGTAGGGCGGCCCACACCTCTGAGTTACGCGGCCCGGCTGAGCGCTCATCTGGGTGGCGTGCGCATCTACCTCAAGCGCGAGGACCTGGCCCATTCTGGCGCGCACAAGATCAACAACACTCTCGGACAAGCACTATTGGCGCGGCGCATGGGAAAGAGGCGCGTCATTGCCGAGACAGGTGCCGGCCAGCACGGTGTCGCCACCGCCACCGCGTGCGCTTTGCTGGGCTTGGAGTGCGTCATCTATATGGGCAGCCTCGATATGGAACGCCAGCGCCCCAACGTGGCACGTATGCAGCTGCTCGGGGCAGAGGTGCGCGCCGTCCACAACGGCAGCTGCACCCTGAAAGATGCCATCAACGAAGCCATCCGCGACTGGGTGACCAACGTCAGAGACACTTATTATCTGCTTGGCTCAGCGCTTGGCCCGCACCCATACCCCACTATCGTGCGCGATTTCCAATGTGTCATCGGGCAGGAGACCCGGGCGCAAATTATGGCGGCGGAAGGCCGATTGCCCGATGTGCTCATCGCCTGCGTGGGAGGAGGTTCGAACGCCATCGGCATGTTTCATCCGTTTATCGAGGAGCCTGGTGTGCGTATGATCGGGGTTGAGGCAGGCGGTGAGGGCATTGGGAGCGGGCGCCATGCAGCCCGTTTCGCCGACCCGCAACGCGGTCGCGTCGGCGTGTTGCATGGGGCGTTCTCGTTCGTCCTGCAAACGCCTGACGGGCAGATTATGGAGACCCACTCGATCAGCGCCGGTTTGGATTATCCGGCCGTGGGGCCGGAGCATGCCCTGCTGCGCGATCGGGGACGGGTTGAGTACACCTATGCCACAGACGAAGAAGCGTTAGCTGCTTTTCATCTGTTGGCACGGTTAGAAGGCATCATCCCTGCGCTCGAATCGGCCCATGCGGTGGCCGAGGCGATCAAGTGTGCGCCGTCGTTAGGACGCGAGGCTTTGGTGGTGATCAACCTCTCCGGCCGCGGCGACAAAGACCTTGACACAGTGATGCAAAGAAGCTCCCTGACGCCCTCCGGCCAGAACACAAGGTTGCTGGGATCAGAGACGTGAGGGCAACCTGGGCTGCCCCACGACTCCCCTGAACCCTTTCCTTATGGAAATGAACCCTTTAATGAACTCTTTATAGATTTTTCACAATTTCTTAACCTGGAGCTGCTAGGATATGAGTTATGTTGCCTGAGGTGCTGCTCGGAGAATTCGGAGAAGCGCTCTGTCAAAAGGCAGCACCCAAGGAAATGAGGTGGATCAGATGGGGCTCAATCGCATTACAGCCGTTTTCCGAAACGGGTACACCGCCTTTATGCCTTACGTGATGCTGGGATTTCCCGATCCGGCCTCCTGTCGGAGCGTGATCGAACAGCTGGCAGATGTCGGAGCGGATTTGTTCGAACTGGGGGTGCCGTTTTCCGACCCGCTGGCCGACGGACCTGTGATCCAAGCCGCGGCGCAACGCGCGCTGGAAAGCGGCATCACGTTGGCCGATTGCATCGCGACGGTAGCAAATCTGCGCGCCCAGGGGTTCGCGAGGCCGGCAGTGTTAATGAGCTACGTCAATCCCATCCTGGCGTATGGGGTGGGCCGCTTTGTGCTCGACAGTGCAGCGGCAGGTGTGGATGGTTTGATTGTGCCCGACCTGCCGCCTGAGGAAGCGGAAGAGCTGGAAGCGATTTGTCAGCAAAATGAGCTGGCGTTAGTGTACCTTTTGGCACCCAACAGCCCTCCGGAACGCATTGCTCTGGTCGCCGCGCGCTCACAAGGGTTCATCTACCTGGTCTCGGTAACTGGGGTGACGGGTGCGCGTGACACATTGCCGGCGATGCTTCCAGAGTTCGTGGCGCGAGTGCGGGCCGCGACGGATAAGCCTTTGGCGCTGGGTTTTGGCATCAAGTCTGGTGAACAGGCCCGCGCGGTGGGGCAGTTGGTCGATGGGGTCATCGTCGGCAGCGCGCTGGTTGAGCTCGCTGGACGTTCGGTGGAGCAGATGACACGTCTGGCGCGCGAAATCCACACCGCACTACATGCGCCGGAAATGCCCGGATGACTTTTGAGCGTTATAATTAATTAAGTGGCGAATCTCGCGAGTTAAGGAGGTTATCACCTATGAGAACGAGAATAATGCATGCGCTTGAGCGCCCGGGATGGGCGCTCATCCTGGTACTGGTGAGCTTGTTGGCATTGGCCGGACCTGGTTGGTATGGGGCGCAAGTGTATTCTGCACCCCCCGTTGCCACGCCTGTAGCTCCTTCGGAGGCATCCGCGCCCGTTCCCAGCTCAGCCGAGATCGTAGCACTTCAAGCCGCGATGGAGGCGATTTATGAGCAGGTTAATCCTTCAGTGGTCAGCATTCAGGTGATCCAGAAGGAAACGATCTCCCCCGAAGATTACCCAGACCTGTTCCCCTTCTTCGGATTTCCTGATATGCCACGCGAGTTTTACAGCCGTGGCGCCGGTTCGGGGATCGTCTGGGATACCCAGGGGCACATCGTCACCAACAATCACGTCGTGCAGGGTGCTGACAAAATTACGATCACCTTCTGGGAGGGCACCGTCCTCTCGGCGAAGATCATCGGCACCGATCCGGATAGTGACCTGGCCGTCGTCAAGGTGGAAGATGCGCCGGCTGGATTGCTCCGACCGGTCACCCTGGCTGACTCAAGCCAGCTCAAGGTGGGGCAGCTCGCCGTCGCCATCGGCAACCCGTTCGGCCTGCAGGGTACTATGACTGTGGGATTCATCAGCTCGTTGGGCCGTCTGCTGCCCGCCGGCTCTGATAATCCTTCTGATAATCCTCAGGGAGGGGGCTACACCATCCCGGATGTGATCCAGACCGACGCTCCCATCAACCCGGGCAACTCGGGCGGTGCATTGGTGGATTATCAGGGCCGTTTGATCGGGGTAACCACGGCGATCGTCTCGCCCGTGCGCGCTTCTGCCAGCATCGGTTTTGCGGTGCCTTCAGTCATTGTGCAGAAGGTGGTGCCGATGCTGATCGCCCAAGGGAAGTACGAGCATCCCTGGCTGGGGATCAGCGGTATGTCGCTCAACCCCGACCTGGCGCGGGCGATGAACCTGGATCCTAATCAACGCGGCGCACTGGTGGTAGATGTGGTGCCTGGCGGGCCAGCCGACAAGGCTGGGATCAGGGGAAGCGATCGCGAGCTGGAGATCGACGGTGAGAAGGTGCGCGTCGGCGGCGATGTGATCGTGGCAATCAATGGACAACCGGTGAAAGCGTTTGGTGATGTGGTCACCTATCTGGCGCGCTTCACCGAAGTGGGCCAGAGCTTGACGCTGAGCATACTGCGCCGTGGTGCCGAGCAGACGGTCCAGGTCACTTTAGTCGCTCGTCCCGCGGAACGCGCCGAGCAGAGGAGGGCAGAAAGCACGCCGGGTGCCCCGCGCCGCGGTGCCTGGCTGGGCATTATCGGCCAGTCTCTCACCCCCGAGATCGCCCAAGCGATGGACCTGCCGGCGGATCAGAGCGGTGTGCTGGTGGTGCGCATCCAGGCAAACGGCCCGGCGGATCAAGCGGGACTGCGCGGCAGCTACAAGCCAGCGGTCATTAACGGACAAAGGGCGTTGATCGGGGGTGATGTGATTATCGCCTTCGACGATAAGCCGGTCGCCAATATGGAAGACCTGCTGGATTTCCTGAGCCAGGCGCAGCCGGGGGATCAAGCGAAGCTCACCGTGCTGCGCAACGGGGAACAGATGGACTTCACTGTCATCTTGGGAGAGCGCCCTATCCATTGATGTGATAGGCGAACCCGCGTCTCGCAAAAGGCTCCCTCACTTTTTCCTCGGTGACCATCACCCGCACGGAAGGCGAGGGAGCCGACTTTTTTCATCGCTCCAACCCGCGCAGACGCTGGATTGCCAGAGGGAGGAAATTGGGGAGGTCGCCTGCGCCGACGCCGACCTCGTACATCATCTCGCGGGCGAGCTCACCGGCTAGCCCATGGAGGTAGCCACCCACCACAGCTGCTTCGAAGGGTGGCAATCCTTGCGCGCGCATCGCAACGATCGTGCCTGCCAAAACGTCCCCGCTGCCAGCTGTCGCCAGCGTCGGATTCGCGAACGGCAACACCACAACACGGCCTTCGGGTTCTGCCACCAGGGTGTATGCTCCCTTCAGGAGCACGATGTGCCCCCAACGCGCCGCCATTTCGATCGCACATCCGATGCGATCCGTCACCACATCTTTAGTCTCACAGCCGATGAGGCGGGCCATCTCACCCGGATGTGGGGTGAGGATGCTCTGCGAGGGCAGGAGGCGCCACCATTGGTCGATCTTCGCCAGCAAGTTAAGGCCGTCTGCATCCACCACGAGTGGTGGCAGCGCAAGGCCCGGTTCGGCAAACTCACCCTCTTCCCGGTGCAGGAACCCGACTCGTCGCCGGCTCGCCGCCTGGGCGCCGCCCAGCAGCTCGTGCAGAAACTCGGCGGCGGGTTTCTCCTGAGTCAAGCCCGGGCCGATCAGCAATGCGTCGTAGTCGCCCACCTTTTCCGCGAGCACGCGCACCGCGTCCGGAGCGAGCACCCCCATATCGTGGGGTAACAGGAGATAGGTGGCTTCTACCATATGCGCGGCGACAATCGGGTGGATCGCTTGCGGCAGAGCCAGCGTCACCAGTCCCGTGCCGACACGCACTGCCGCACGAGCGGCCAGCTGAGGAGCCCCGGTGTAGTTCACCGAACCGGCCACGATCAGTGCCTTGCCGAAGGTGCCTTTATTGGCGTCGGCCGGGCGCTCCGGCAGCAGAGAGGCTACCATAGCAGGTGTGGCCATCTCCAGCCGGATGTGATCGCTGAGCGCAGCAGGAATGCCGATGTCGGCCACTACCAACTTGCCCACCGCCCTCACCCCTGGGGAGAGGATGTGACCACGTTTGACCGCGGCCATCGTCACCGTCAGGTCAGCCGGCAGCGCGGCAGGATCGAGCGCGCCGGTGTCGCTGTTCAGGCCGGTGGGAACATCCACCGCCACCACTGCGGGCGGGGAGCTCTCAATAGAGCCTTCCGATGGAGCACACAGCCCTGCGTCGCGTGGTCGGCGGCGTTCAGCGAGAGTTTGACGCACCGTCTCGAGCAGAAGCTCCAGCTCCCCCTTGATCGGGCGCACGTTCCCAGTGCCCAGCAGGGCATCCACGATGACGTCGCTTTGGGCCACCATCTGACGCAACGTGATTAGATCTTGGTCATTGGAAAGCCAGGTGATCGGCAGCTCCTTCGCGCACGCCAGCTCCCAGTTTTTGTCACCCTTTATCTCGCGTTTCCAGACATACAGGTGGACCGCGGCGCC
>JASFBB010000251.1:0-4099 GCA_036172345.1 Anaerolineae bacterium | reverse complement strand
GTTTTCGGCGGGACCCATTGGACTACGGTGATTCAGACGTGGTCCTTCCTCCGTGATGCTCAGATGACCCGAAAAACGTAATCTGGTCTGAACGGCTACCCTGGGACGAAGAATCTGCGGATTCCCGGGCGGATGGGTTCTCCTTATCGGTGTTTTTCGATATTCGGCGTTTTTCGATCCGTACCGGTGGCTCAGCGCCCTTGGGGTTGTACCGTGCTTAACTCTCGCCAAAGGCGGGCACTGGCGCGGATGGCGCGGTGGAAATCGGCAAGCGAGAGCTTCTCGTTGGGACTGTGGGCGTTGTCGTCGTCTAGCCCCCAGCCGATCAGCAGGGTAATGAGGGGCAACAGCGTGCGGTCATGACAGGGCAGCCGTCGTTGCAGCAACCACATAGCAGCAAGCACACACGCCGCTAACGTTGCGGGCGCGATGAAACGCGCTGGGATCAACCGGGCACCCTCCACAAGGGATAACTGGGCGAACGCTACAAAAGTAAATGCCAGAGGAAGTCCGTTGATCAGCACCAAGAGCCACGACTGCTTATGGGAGGATAACAACCTCGATGTGTGTGAAATGGGATCAATATTTGTCACTTGGGCTGACATCCATCGCCCTCTCGGCGCCCTCTTGGATTGAGGGATATCGGACGGGCACCCCGCGCGTCATTTGCTCGTTATATCTGCGCCTTGAGATACTTACCGATCAGAAGGTCCAGATTCCTCTTGAGATGCTCAGGAATACATTCTGGCCGGGTGATGATGGCATCGCGTAAGGCATGCTGGCATGGGCAATCAAATTCGGATGGGAGCATTTCCACCAGGTTCTTGATCGCCTGTTTGGCGATGGCCGTGTTGGCCATCAAGTTCTGGACGATTGCTTCGACAGTCACCGGTTCCTCTGCCTCGTGCCACACGTCATAATCGGTGACATGGGCCATGGTGGCATAACACATCTCTGCTTCACGTGCCAGTTGTGCCTCAGGTATCGCTGTCATCCCGATAATGTCCATCCCCCATTGGCGATAGACACGGCTCTCCGCCTTAGTGCTGAAACGCGGTCCCTCAATAGTAATGAAAGCACCTCCATTGTGTGCCCTGGCCCCGGTTGCCTTTACCGCCTGGTACAATAGCTCTGATAATCGAGTGCAAAATGGTTCGGCGAAGCTGATATGCACCACCAACCCATTGCCGAAGAAGCTGAGTGGGCGTCCCCGCGTGCGATCAAACAGCTGGTTGGGAATGACGACGTCTCGTGGAGCAAAGTCCTCGCGCAAGCTCCCACATGCGCTCACTGAGATGATCTGAGTAGCTCCCAGTTTTTTCAAGGCGTATATATTGGCCCTGCTGTTCAGCTCGCCTGGGCTGATGCGGTGACCGCGCCCGTGGCGAGGCAGGAAGGCCACCCGCCGTCCACACAAGGTGCCGACGACGATGGCATCAGAGGGCTCCCCGAAAGGGGTGTGCAGCTTGACCTCTTCAACCTCGGTCAGCTCCTCCATTTCATAGATACCTGAACCGCCGATGACTGCAAGTGTGACCGGTTCCACAGGAAGTGCCTCCTTATGTTTGGGTTATGTTGAGATCAGAATGGGATGTGCCATCACCGGCCTCGAAGCGCAGCTTCACTCGGCCAAGGCCGATGATATCTCCTTTCGTCAGGGGGGTTGTCTGCGTGACGAGCACGTCGTTCAGACGCGTACCGTTGCGGCTGCCCAGATCGGTCAACCACCATTGGCCTGCACGATTGTCAATACGCGCGTGATACGCCGAAACCCGCTCATCGTGGAGCACAATTTGGTTATCATTGGCACGGCCCAGCGTAGCCGGCGGAAGCACCACGAAAACCGCCTCGGATTGTGCTGTAGCGTCTGCATCGTGCACCATTTGCAACCAAGCGACAGGCTTTTCTTCTTCGTCGGCCACATTGTGTTCCAAATGTCGGCCGGCTGCCACCGCACGTATATCGCGCCAGATCAAATAGATCATAAGCAACAGGAAGGTGTACAGGATGATCACCGCCAGAACCCGCAGGATCAATAGCACCCATTCCACGTCCACGATGCCATCACCTCGTCGGGTCAGCCGGTCGTGTGTCGTCCATCCATTTTGCTGTCGCACGCGTTGCGTAGCCAGACAAACCTGCACCATCGCTCCAGAAGGCGTGCACCTCAGCATAGCCAGGTGACACTCGAGGTTCGAGCTGTACTAGGATCGAGGGCGAAGTGGCAAAACGCCCTCCGGCCTCCCGAGCTAGTCGGTGCAGACATTGATATAAACCGCTCAGGAGCTCTTCTCGGTTACCTTCAAGAGCTTGCCAATCGGCAGGGTGTAACACGACCCGATAGCGGTCTGGAAAGAGAAGTTGTGCGCCTGTAATAAGGCATTTGCTCTCCATTGCCCGCGCGATGTCACGAATAAGATCGCTCCAGTGCATCGGCACGGGGAAGAGCGATCCGAAGACGCGTTCGATAAGCTGTTCCACCAATGCCTCAAGGTGTTCAATGGTTGTCATACCCTAATTATAACACCTCATATATTCACCTCACAATCGCTTGGGTGGTCTCTACAGTGTATTGCCTTCCAGTCACTGATCTCTGTCCGAGGATTATAACTTGACATAATGATATCATGAAGCTGTTCTGTCACTGGGCTGACATGCCGCGGCTTTGGGAACATAGTCAGCCTCGTGTTCATTCATATCGCAACGCATCGATGGGGTTCAGGCGTGCAGCACGGGTGGCCGGGTAAATACCGAAAAACAAACCTACCGCTGCCGAGAAGATGGTTGCCAGTAGAATCGCTTCCAAGCGCACGGTGGTGTTGAGGCTGGCCAGCTGTGCTACCAGCAATGAGCAAGCGTACCCAAAGAGGATCCCCAACGTCCCACCGATCAACGCAAGCACCACCGCCTCGACGAGGAATTGCAGCAGGATGTCGCGTCGTCGGGCGCCCACCGCCTTGCGAATGCCGATCTCGCGTGTCCGTTCGGTGACCGAGACAAGCATAATGTTCATAATACCGATGCCACCTACCACCAATGAGATGCCGGCGATCGCACCCAAGACAATGGTGAACACAGTGGTGAAGTCGCCGAACACTTTGATCAAATCGGACTGGCTGATGATCGAGAAGTCGTCATCGTCTCGAAAGCTGATGCGGTGGCGCTCGCGCAGAATCTCCGCCACCTGATCCGCTACCGTGTCCATAACCTCCTGACTTACTGCCTGGATAAAGATGAGCGACACGCCCAATTCACCCCGCACGACTGGCGCGCGAAACAGGCGCGTTTGGGCTGTGCTGATAGGGATGACCACAATGTTATCCTGATTCCCAAATGGACCACCTCCTTTTCCCTCCAGCACCCCGATGACGCGAAAGGGCACATCGTTTATCTTGATCGTCTGGCCGATGGGATACTCGTCATCGTCGAATAATTGTGCGGCTGGCTGTGCGCCTAAGACGGCGACGCGTGAACGCGCATTGACATGTTCTTGGTTGATGAATTCACCCAACGTCAGATTGAAATTACGCACCGACTGGTACTGAGGTGGTGCACCAACAATGTAGGTAGACAGTTCCCGATTGCCTCGGACGATGGTGCCATTGCGCGAATACTCTGCTGCTACAGCGACCACACCCGAAACTTGGAACGGGTCGGCGATGGCAGCGGCATCTCCCAGTGTGAGCGGCTGGACACGCTGTCCTGTCCGTCGTATCGGGGGGGAACCCGGCTCCAGATGTCCGGGGAAGACGAATAAGAGATTGGAACCCAGCCCGCTGAACTGTTGGACGATATATTCCTCGAAGCCGTAGCCTATCGAAAGCAAGGCGATCACGGCCCCCACGCCGATGATGATACCCAACATAGTGAGCGCAGCGCGTAATTTGTTGACTGCCAGGGCGTTCAGGGCGATGCGGATGCTTTCCAGCAGAGACATAGGTGCTCAGGTTGCTGCAATAGCATATGTCGGGGATGAAACGGGCTGGTCGTCGACAATGCGCCCATCTGCAATGCGCACAATGCGCCGCATATGACGTGCGATGTCGTGTTCGTGGGTGACCAGGATGACCGTGATACCACGTTCTGCGTTCAATCGCTG
>JASFBB010000250.1:0-14914 GCA_036172345.1 Anaerolineae bacterium | reverse complement strand
GTCTCGCGCCGGTTGACCACCTGGCGCGCCAGGTCGGTCAGATGTTCCGCACCCTGCTCAGCGCAGCCGCTGCGCGTGCCAGTGCGTGTGCGCGTGGTGGGCCTGCCCTCCCCCTTGCAGCGCTATCTGCTGCGGCCGCTGGCGGGCGCGCTGGTGGGCGGGGTGTGGGGCGTCCTGTTGGGCTGGCTGTTGGCGCGTTACAGCCTGCCGGCGACGGGCTGGGCGCCGCAGGTGGCGCCCGCTGATCTGCTGCGGAATGCCTGGCCGTTGGGCGGCGGGCTGTTCGGGGCGGCGCTGGGGTTGTTGCGCGGGCTGGGGCAGTCAGTCGTGCTGTCGACCAGTTGGGCGCTGGGGCGCTGGCTGCTGCGCGCGCTGGTATGGGGCGCCGCGCTGGCGCTAGTCTTGATAGCGGCTTATTGGTCGTGGGTCTGGTTCGTGCAGGGCCTGGTGACCGCATTGACGCCACCGATCGTGCTGGCGCTGGTCTTAATGGCGTTCCTGCTGGCGTTGCTGCCCGCGACGCTGGCGGAGATGGCCTCCAGCGGACAGCGCGGGGTGCGGCAGCCGGTTGGCGCGGAGCGTTTCGCCGCGCTGCCATTGCGGCTGGCACTGATCGGCGTGGGGCTGGCGTTGCTCGTGAACGCGGGCGCGCGCATAGCAGCACCGGCACTGGAGGGTTGGGATGCCGCGGGAGCGGTAGCGGCGGTGCGCAGCTGGCTGGGTGAGGGATTGGGCCAGCTGGAGGTGACGCTGAACAATTGGGTGGATCAGCTCTATTTGGAGACGTATGATCAGCGCGCGCCGGCTGAGCCGCCCACCCCACCGGCCGAGGCGACGCCGCGCTGATGATGAAGGAGGAGCGATGATACACCCGTTGAAGCGCATCTTGCGGGGTCAACGCGGTGCCAACCTGATCGAGATGGCGCTGGTGACCACGCTGCTGTTGTTGTTCGGTGGCATCGCCGATCTGGGGCGCGCGTTTCACAGCTATATCGTCATCACCAATGCGGCGCGTGAGGGCGCGCGCATGGGCTCGCATTTTCCCGACCGGGGGGACTTGATCGTTGCGGCCGCCATCCAGGAGGCTGAAGAGAGCGGATTGGGGCTCTCAGCGGGGGATGTGGACTATGAATGTCCCACCGGCTGTCTCGCCGGCCAACCCATCCGCGTGACGGTGCAGTGTGAGGTGCCCATGTTCCTGGGTGGCATCTTTGGCTACGGCACGTCGCTCACGCTCACGGGCTATGCCGAGATGGTGATCTTCGGGCGCGATTTGTGATAAGGCGGTGCCCTCTTAGGGTCAATCAAGTGTGCGGCGCGCAGGCGTCGGGAGGAGGCAGACGATGAAAACGCGAGGTTGGATCGCGGGAGAGCGGGGTCAGACGCTGATCATTGTAGCGGTGGCGCTGACGGTGCTCTTGATGTTCGTGGCGCTGGCGATCGACGTGGGCAACATGTACCAGGTACGCCGCCAGATGCAGAACGCGGCCGACGCCGGCGCATTGGCTGGCGCGCGCGAGCTTTGCTTCGGCGACCCGTCGCAAGCTGAGGCGCGCGCCATCGAGTACGCTCAGCGCAATGGGGCTGAGGACGTCCAGGTGAGCTTTATTAATGACGGCTGGACGGTGGACGTGGTGGCGCGCATACCGGCCGACATGTACGTGGCCGACATCATGGGGATCTCGACGGTGGATGTAGGCGCTGAGGCGGCCGCTGCCTGTGGCTCAGCCGTCAGCGCCTGCGGTCTGTGGCCAGTTGCCTTCAGCCGGAGCACCTGGCAATATCTGCTTGACAATGGATATGGCTGCGGCGAACGCTTCTTTGTATGGACCGGCGACAACCTCAACGACAGCCCACGTTGCTGGGAGGAAGACACCATTTACGATTGCGACGTGAACGATGACGGCAAGATAGAGTTTGTGGACATCGTCAGCCGCGGCTGGCTTGACTTCTCCGACGTGACCGATGTCACGCTCTATCCGGACGCCTGCGCCCAGTCGGGCTGCGGTGAATCCGAGTTGGCCTGCTGGATTGAGGACGACTCGCCAGCCAAGATCACCGTTCCATCCTGCATCCCAGGTTTGAAGGGTGTGAAGGCAGGTGTTAAGGACGAGGTGAACTCACGTATCAACGATTTCGTGACCATCCCGATCTTCACCGGTACCGGTTGCAGCGGCACCAGCTCCTGCCCCGGCGGCGACACCTATTATGTGGAGAGTTTTGGATGCATCCGCGTCGAGGGTTGGATCCACAACTTTACGCTGCCCCAAAAGCCGGATGAGAACGGCGTGGTGCATCAGCCGCCGTGGAAGGGGCATGTCATCGCCGCCTCGATTAACTGCGACAGCTGCACGACCGATTGCGGCGAGACTCAGGGCGCTCCGCCGGAGATGGGCGGCGTGCGCGCGGTGAGCTTGATCAAATAAGTTCTGGGGGCGCTGGCCGGGGGATATTCGCTGCGTGAATGTCGTCCTGGGGGGTCTGGTCGGTGCCATCATGGGCGCGCTGGCGTGGCGCGCCGCTATGTGCTTCGTAGCGCACTACGAAGCGGAGCACGCCGTTGGCGGATTGGCCTCGCCGCCGGCCGCGTTGACGCTGGCGGGCATGGCGCTGTGGGGTGCCTTCGTGGGCTGGCGCGCAGTCAGCTGGCCGCAGGCAGCTGCGGCGCTGGCCGTGGTCGCCCTGCTGGTCGCTATCACGCTGGTGGACCTACAGGTGCGCCTGATCCCCAATGCGCTGGTGCTGGCGCTGCTCATCTGGGCGCTGGTGCAGAGCTTCCTCTTCGGGCGGCCGGCGCCGTTGGCTGCCGGGCTGGGGGTGCTAGCGGGCGGCGGGCTGCTCTTCGTGTTGGCGGTAGCGGGACGCGGCGCCATGGGCGCCGGGGACGTCAAGCTGGCCGCTGCATTGGGCGCGGTGCTGGGCTGGCCGGCGGTTTTACCGGCGTTGCTGTACGGCATCATCGCGGGCGGGGTTGCCGCGTTGCTGCTCTTGCTGCTGCGCCGCGCAGGGCGTAAGAGCTATTTCGCCTATGGACCCTACCTGGCCCTGGGCACGGTGATCGTGTTGGCGCGCTCCTTGCTGGTGTAGGTATCATCAAACAGAGCAACGATCATTTCACCTTAAGGTGGAACGCAGGGCAGAACACAGATGAAACACAAGGAACCGGTCATCGTCGAAAATCTAACCCGTGGCCAGACACTGGTGCACAACGGCCAGGCGGCCGACAACCACTGGACGCGCCTCAAGGGACTGCTGGGCCGTTCCGGCCTGGCGCCCGGCGAGGGATTGTTGCTCGTGCCTTGCAACTCGATCCATATGTTCTTCATGCGTTTCCCCGTCGACGTGCTCTATGTGGACCGCACGCTCAAGGTGGTCGGCCTGCACCACACGCTCAAGCCGTGGCGCGTCGGACAGTTCAACCGGCGCGCGCACTTCGTCATTGAGCTGCCCGCTGGCACGCTCGCCGCCACCGGCACCCAGCTGGGCGATCAGCTGGCGGTGCACGGGTACACGCTGTAATGCTCCGGCACGCTCAAACTTCTCAGATCCCCACAGAACCACGCGCGCGTCAGCCAGCGGCTCAAACCGCTCCCCTATGGTCGCGGCTCGGATATATCAAATCGCGTCGCGCGCGTGAATCCGAGCCGCGCGCGTGAACAAGCGGCCGCCTCCTCCCCGTTGACGGAGGGGGCTGGGGTGGGGAAAACATCGCTCCCTGGCGGTCGCGGCTCGGATACGTTTGACTGAGCCGCGCGCGTGCGCCAGCGGCCATATTACCGCTCCCTGACAGTCGCGGCTCGGAAAAACGGCCGCGGCGCGGGCAAACGTCCCCGCCGGGGGACCCCTGGCGGCACGCCCGTCAGGTGCGATTTCAGTCGCCAGCCTTCTCTGAGTCGCTACCTCAATTCGTCCTCAAATTGAAATACACCCCGCGGTGCTTTTTCTGCTTGACGTAAATCAAATTCTATGGTATAGTGGAAGTGCTCTACATAATATCTCAAGGGGAGACCTGCGATGAAAAGGGCCTCGTGGTATCTGGTGATCCTGGTGCTGCTGGTGGCGCTCGCCCTAGTGGCAGGTTGCACACGAGAGAAATCTTCTGTACGTCCGCCTCAGGCTGTGCAGGCGAGCGCCGCGACCGCCACCCTGGTGCTGATGGCGCCGACGGTACCGATCGGCAACGATGTGTTGCCCACCCTGACGCCCACCCTGCGCGCCACACGGATTGCAGTGCCTCCTACTCCCACATCAGAGGGGGGCTTTGCGGAGCTGATCGCCCCGACTCCTACGCCGACTGCTATGCCGACTGAGGCTGCTATACCGGCCATCGTTGCAGCGGAAGCGAGCCCGCCCCCCACGCCGGTGCCCGTCCTGACGCCGCAGCTGGAGACCTTCCCGCTGCAACCCATCGAAATCGCTTCTCCCACCCCGTTGCCGGTGGTGACGAGTGCTCCGCCGGCACCCTCCGGTCCCACTTACGTCGTGCGCTGGGGTGACACGCTCTTCTCCATCGCCGCACAGTTCGGGGTGACCGTGGAGGCGATCAAGAGCGCGAATGGACTGAGCAGCAATATCATCCAGGTGGGTCAGCAGCTGATTATCCCGGTCGCTTCTGCGCCGTCCGCGCCGGCCCCAGGAGGTGGCACGACCATCCACATTGTGCAGCCTGGCGAGACGCTGTTTCGCATCGCACTGCGCTACAACACCACGGTGGAGGCGATTGCACAGGCGAACGGCATCTCCAACCCCTGGTTCATCTATCCCGGCCAGCAATTGACGGTGCCGCTTGGCCCGACGGGCAGTATACCTTCCGCACCGCGCCGCACGTATGTCGTGCAGCCCGGCGACACGTTGTACGCCATCGCGTTGCGCTTCAACACCACCGTCGAGACCTTGATGGTGCTCAACAACCTGTCCAACGCCCATTTGTTGCACGAGGGCCAGGTGTTGCAATTGCCCGAGTAAGGGATGACGGGAAGTGTATGGTACGAGCAGTGTGGGGCGCATAGGAGCTCGAGCTGTGCGCCTTGTTTGTTGATGTGCGGATGCGGGGCGAGAATGGCGGTTTCGGGACGATGAAGGAGCTCAAAGAACGCGCTGCCGCATTGGGGGTCGTGTTGGATGCCCATCAGATCGCACAGTTCCGGGCGTATTATGAGATGTTGCAGGAGTGGAACGAACGCACCAACCTGACCGCCATTGCCGATTACTGGGGGGTGTTGACCAAACACTTCCTGGACTCGCTTTCTTGCGCGCTTGCGTTGGATTTTCCCCCAGGTGACACGCGCCTGATCGACGTGGGTAGCGGCGCCGGCTTCCCGGGATTGCCGCTCAAGATCGCCTTTCCTGAGATTCACGTCACCTTGTTGGAGGCAACCAGCAAGAAAACCGAATTTCTGCACGCCGTGGTAGACCATTTGCGACTCTCCGACGTCACCATACTCACCACCCGCGCTGAGGAAGCGGCGCACAATCCGATACACCGCGAAGCGTACGATGTGGCGGTGGCGCGCGCGTTGGCCGCCATGCCTGTGTTGGTGGAGCTGTGTCTGCCATTCGTGCGCTGTGGTGGTAGGTTGATCGCCCAAAAGGGGGATCCTCCGGCTGTCGAGCTCACCGCTGCGCAGGAGGCGTTGCGCATTCTGGGAGGGCAGCTGGATCGCATCCAGCCGGTGTGCGTGCCCGGGCTGGATGCGATACGTCATCTGGTGATCATCGACAAGGTGGCCACGACGCCAGCACGTTATCCACGGCGGTCGGGTGTGCCATCGCGGCGGCCGTTGGGGGTACGCCGAGGGACTATTCCGCCTCAACCGGGGTGATACGTCCCGCCATCACTTGCAGGCGATGGGCATGCGCCAGGAACTGGGGGGTGAAGTCGTTCCAGTCGGTCGTGGTGATGATCCATTGTTGCACCCCCTGCACGGCGTCCATCACATGCGCCCGCCGTCGCGCATCCAGCTCGCTCATCACGTCGTCCAGCAGCAACACAGGGGTCTCGCCGGTTGTCTGGGTCATCAAATCCATCTCGGCCAGCTTGAGTGCCAGTGCTGTGCTGCGCTGCTGGCCGCGCGAGCCGTAGAGTGTCATATCTATCCCGTCCACCAGGAAGTGCATGTCATCGCGGTGCGGGCCGATAACGGTGACACCGCGCGCGATCTCCTCACGGCGGATACGTTCCAGCCGCTGTAAGAATGCCTGGGCGACCTCGTGTGCGACCGGAGGGGTAGCCTGCTCCGGCCATAGTTCCTCCAGACGCAAAGGGTGCTGATAGTCAACGGCAGGACGATTTTCGGGGTCGAAGCTGGGTGCATAGCAGATACGGAGGCGCTCATCATCGCCGCTCAGCATGCGGTAACGCTGGCGTGCCAGCTGGTCCAGCTGGTGGATGGCTGCATAACGAGTGGCGATCAACACCGCTCCATACTCCGCCAGCTGCTGATCCCAATAGACGAGCTGCTCTTCACCGCGTTGCCGTTCCGCCAGCTGCTTTAACAGAGCATTGCGCTGGAGCAGCACCTGGCTGTATAGGGTGAGGGTACGGCAATAAGACGGATCGATCTGGCACAGGGTGATGTCCAGATAGCGGCGTCGTAGCGCCGGTGCGCCGGTGACAAGCGCGATGTCCTCGGGCAAGAAGAGCACCGCGTTCAGTTGCCCCACCACGTCCAACGCGCGTTTCTTGACGCCGTTCAGGCGTAGCTCTTTATGGGTCTGGCCGTTCTCGGTCGGGAGCAGCGTGATGTCCACCTGGAAGGTGCGGCCACCGCGCTGCACGCGGCCTTCCAGGCGGGTGTAGGGAAAAGGCTCCTCTTGGAGGGCGTGCCAGTTCATCACCTGGCGCTCGGCGCGGGTGAACGTGGCGCGCGTGGTCGCCAGGAAGTACACCGCTTCCAGCAGGTTGGTCTTGCCCTGGGCGTTGTCTCCACGCAACACGATCGGGCCGGGTGGCAGCGCCAGCTCCAGGCGGGTGTAGTTGCGAAAGTTGATCAGCACCAGACGTGTGAGGAACATCCCAGTTCATTATAACCTATGGGGAACCAACCACTAAATGGGATAGGGGACATTGCGTCCCATCCGCGCCACGGCTGTTGTCCGTGCCGCGATCGTCAAGGAGCGGTTGATGTGTCGCTTGCTGACGCGCGCGGCTCGCTGTGCTCTTCGCGCTGCAGGCGGCGCAACAGGCGATAGGTTTGAAAGGTGTACCATCCCATCATGGCGCACAGCAGCAGTCCTACCCAGCCATCGCGATAGCCGTGCAGCTGCACATAACGTCGCCAGAACTCACGCACCGGCATGGAGAGGAGACTCCACGGTTTCGCGCGGATGCCGCGCTCGTGCAGCACCCGCGCCTCGAAGAGAAGGTAGCGGCTCTGTTTGGTGTGAAATTGTCGCAGGGTATCATAGTTGTAGTGGATTAGGTGTTCGCGCAGCGTGCCTTCGGGCCCATCCAGCAGCACGACCTCATGCACGTGACGCGTCGGGTCATACTGCGCATGCTCCGGTCGCATCAGCCGCAGCTGGGCGTCGGGGTACCAACCGCCGCCGCGCATGCGATGGCCCATAATGTAATTGTAACGCGGCACCCACCAACCGACCACCTCAGTGCTCTGCGTTGCCTGGCGGATTTCGGCGGCCAGCTCGGGGGTGGCGCGCTCGTCGGCGTCGATGAAGAAGACCCAGCGCGCGCCACGCTTGCGCGCTTCCTCTAACGAGAGGTTACGTTGCGCAGCGAAGTTCACGAAGGGCGTCTGTATTACGTCCGCGCCAAGTGCACGCGCGATCTCCACCGTTCCATCATCGCTGAACGAATCCGAGAGGAGCACCTGGTCAGCCCATGCCACGCTGCGGATACAGGCGGCGATGTGGCGCGCTTCATTCTTGGTCAGGATGATGGCCGTCAGGTTGGGCATATCACTTCTCTGGTCCTTGCTCATTGTGTGAGATGTGTCCGCGAGAAGCCAGGTGGAACAATAGGCGTGCTGCCCAGGTGAAGAGTCTGCCGTAGTGCTTCTCAAACAGACGGAAGCGGCTGTGCCACAGCACTTCGTTCATGTGCGCCAGCTGCTGACGCGTGCTGCCGCCGCCGTAATGCATAACCATGGCAGTTGGCAGGCAATAAATCTCCCAGCCAGCCCTTTTCACCCGCATACACCAGTCGATCTCCTCAGCATACATAAAGAACCCTTCATCCATTAGTCCTACCTGCTGGATGACCTGTGCCCGCGTCATAAACGCAGCCCCGAGGGGATGGTCAATGGGAAAGGGCTGACCAGAGGTGTACAGCGCGCGCGGATAACGTCCGTTGAGCGGCGACTCGACGAAACGCCCGGGCCATTGCACCAGGTCAAACCACACCTGCCACAGGGTGGGGAAACGAAAGGCACTGTGCTGAAAGCTGCCGTCTGGGTAGCTCAACGCCGGGCCCACCACGCCAGCGCGTGGCGTGGCGTGCAAAAACGCGCGCAGGCGCGCTAGCGCGTTTGTACACACCTCGGTGTCTGGATTCAAGAAGAGCACGTACTCTGGCAGTTGCGCGCTTGGTGCAGCGCTGCCGAAGCCTATCTGGCGCAACGCCAGATTGTTGGCAGCGGCGAAGCCTAGATTACGTCTCGGCTCCACCAGATGCACGTGAGGAAATTCGGCGCGCACCATCTCCGCGCTGCCATCGCGAGAGGCATTATCCACCACCCATATTGCGGGGAGGCCCTGCGAGGAGGATCCCAGCGCGCGCAGGCAATTGCGCAACAGGGTGCACGTGTTGTAACTGACGATGATGATCGCCAGGTCGCCCAGCTCTACCGGTTCGGGATCTTGCATGCGCATATCGATTCAGAGCGCGGGGCGCGATTGCTCGCTCAGATGATGCCCAGCTGTTCCAGTCGGCGGCGGCGTGGAATGCCTTGCTCATCCCAGTCGCGCAGTTCATAATAGGTGCGCAGCATTGCGGCCAAGTCGGGCAGCACATTCGCTGCACCTCCATCGGGGCGCGCCTCGTGCAGCAACCGCGGTGGCAGCGTGTCATCCGCTGCGGTGACGCCCAAGCGCACGTTGATCAGCCGCTTTAGTTGGAACAGGCGCTCGCCGATGGTGAGCACATCCTGTGGCGTCCACTTCCAGCCCACAGCCCCGTTGACGATCTGGCACAAGCGCTCCGGCCCCACCTTGGCTTTGATGATAAATTTACACAGCCCGAGCGGGTTGTAGACACTCACATAATTTTGGTAATCATAAACGATCTTGGCTTGGAATGCCCCTGATTCGTGGGGTGGCACCTTTTCTGGATAACCCAGGTCAGGCAGCGTGATGTTGTAGCCGTTCCAGTAGGAGAGCGATTCTAGGTGGCACGCGCCTCGTGCGGCGGTGGCATAGTTGACCGCCATATGGACGAAGGCGCGTGGATCGTGATAGGGGACTTCCATCCCCTTGACGTGTACGGCGAATTCCTTCGCCTCATCGCCCAGGCGTTCGGCGGCGGCGCGCACCCCTTCCGCCAGCAGGTCGCCGATGTCACGCCGATGGGCGATCTTCTCGATCAGCGCCAGAACAGCGTCCTGATCGCCGAAGCGCAATGCCAATCCGCCTGTGTCATGGGGGCCGATGATCTCCCGTTCGTATGCTTCCATTGCGAAGGCAATAGCAGAAGACGTGGAAATCGTGTCCAAGCCATAGCGATTGCACAGCGAGTTGGCCAGGGCGACCGCCTCCACCTGGGGATTCATAACCAGCGCGCTGAAGCCGGCCAACGTCTCGTATTCCACCCCTTCGCCGCGTGGCACTACATATTTGCCATCGCGTACTTCGATCTCCTTGCCGCAGCCGATGGGGCAGGCGTGACAGAATGTATGCCGCACCAGGTATTTTCCATAAAGCGCCTGACCGGAAACCTTTTCCGCATCGGGCCAGCTGCCCCACATCCAGTTACGAATGGGCAGGTCGCCCTGTTTTTCCGCTCCAATTAATCCGCCAGCGGTGCCGAAGTTGGATAGGGCAACCGAGTTTTCCTTGATGAAAGCATTCTGCTCCTTCACGATTTCGCGGAAGGCGATCTGGTTGGGATATTCGGGGCGCTGGTTGCCGCGCACGACGATGGCTTTCAGCTGCTTGCTGCCCAGCACCGCTCCCATACCACCCCGTGCCGCGGCGCGCACATAGTGCGACGGGCCGACCATCACGCCGGCAATCTTGACCAGGTTCTCCCCTGCCGGGCCGATGCCGGCGACCTGTGCTCGGCGATCTGTTTCACTCAAGAGCATATCTGCCGTCTCGAAATAGTCCTTACCCCACAGGTGGGTGGCATTGCGCAGCTCAATGGTGCCCGTTAGAGCGTTGATGTAAAGATAAACCGGCTGGCTTGCCCGTCCGGTGATGATCAGACCGTCATATCCGCAAGCGCGCAATTCAGCGCCCCAGTGATGGCCCACTGTCGCTTCATTCCAGATGCCGGTCAGCGGTGAGCGGCCACACCATGAGGTATGGCAACCGGTGGGCGCAAAAGTACCGGACAGCAATCCGTTGAAGATCAACAACGGACTCGCAGGGTCGAGCGGTGCTACCCCGCTGTCCATCTCTTGATAGTATCTCCACGCGGCAAATCCTGAGCCTAGCAGCCACTTTTGGACCTGCTCTTCTGAGATGGCCTCCTCGTTCCAGGAGCGGCTGTTCAGATCCACGCGCAAGAACTTACCTGCATAGACACCCATATCCTCTATCCACCCTCCACTATGTTCACCTCAGATGGCTTACGTAATAAGGAAGCGCCGGAGTTGCAGCATCCCTACAGGAACGATTCCTCGCTGATGGTGATCACACGACCATCTTGCCAGTACACGCGAGGTAATCGCGGAAGGAGGTGCGTCACCACTTCGTAATTGATCGTCTCGGCCCATGAGGCCACCTCTTCCGCCGAAATCATATCATCGCCTTGGCGGCCGATGATCACCACCTCATCTCCGGCGCACACGTTGGGGATGTGAGTGACCTCAGCCACCATAGTGTCCATCGTGACGCGGCCGCGGATAGGGGCGCGTTGACCGCGGATCAGCACAGCGCCGCGGTTGGAGATGATGCGCATCAATCCATCTCCATAACCGCATGGCACCAGAGCAACGCGCGTCGTGTCGCTGGTGACATAGCTACGACCATAGGAGATACCGCTGCCGGGAGGCAAAGTGCGCACCTGCGCCACGCGGCTCTTCAGCGTGAGAGCGGGACACAGAGCAATGCACGGCTCTATTTGTAGCGAAGGGCGCAGGCCATAAAGCGCGATTCCCACGCGCACGGCGTCCAAGTGGGTATCGGGACGTGCCAGCGTGGCAGCGCTGTTCGCCACATGGCGCATCGGCACGGTGATTCCGGCGGATTGCAGCTCCTGCAAGACGTCATGGTACAGCGCCATCTGGCGATCCACCCAGCATCCGTCTGCCCAGTCGGCACAAGCAAAGTGGGTGAACACGCCTTCCAGCCGCAGACCGGGCAGGCGGCTCAGGGCGCGCACGAAGTCCACCACCTCTCCTGGCATCAGCCCGAAGCGTCCCATGCCAGTGTCGACCTTGACGTGGTAGGGCACTTCTTTCCCGGCAGCCTGAGCTGCTGCTGAGAGCGCCTGCGCCAGCTCCCAGGTGGTGAGTGTTGGACGCAGTTCGTACTCCACCACACTGGGTGCAACCGCAGGAGGCAAGTAGCCCAGTAACAATATGGGGGCTTGGATCCCTTTGCGACGTAAGGCGATGGCCGGGCTGACATGATTGAGTGCCAGCCATGAGGCACCGTGTTGCAACACCGTGCGTGCCGCTGCCTCCATTCCATGGCCATAGCCGTTCGCCTTCACCACTGCGATGAGGGTCACCCGATCTCCCACGTGGCGCTTAAGGGCTGCGACGTTATGCGCAATCGCATCCAGATTGACCTCGGCCCATGCCACGAAGTCATCCCGCATGGTCCCATGCCTCCTAACTGGCTACTGTAACACGACGATAAGTGTGTGTCAAAAAGGTTGTGTTGAACGGGCAGAAGCATTTCGCTCGCAGAGCGTTTGGGATGGCTAACTTGACGTCTTCCAACATTCTGGCAAGAATCTAAGCGGTAGCGAATCCTTTCCTCGCCTTGTGTGGAGAGCGCATTCCGACAAGCGTTTTGACGCCGACTCGCTGGTGTGTATAATCTAATCGTGTCCACCTATGCAGGGATAACGAAGAGCGGCCATGCAAATCATTGAGGAGATCAGGGATCGAATCGATATTGTCGATTTTATATCCGGCTATGTCCCACTCAAGAAAGCAGGGCGCACTTATAAGGGGATATGTCCGTTTCATGCGGAAAAGACCCCTTCCTTCGTTGTATTTCCTCACACGCAGACGTGGCACTGTTTCGGGGCATGTGGGATTGGCGGCGACATATTCAGTTTTTTGATGCGCCGCGAGGGGCTGGATTTCTCCCAGGCATTGCGTCGGCTGGCCGAGCGTGCTGGGGTGGCTTTGGAAACTGCTGCTCCCCGCTCCGAAGCGAGTGACCGGAAGCGCTCGCGCCTCATCGAAATGCATATGGCGGCTGCGCAGTATTATCACCATTTACTGCGTCACTCTGGCGAAGCTGAAGAGGCACGTGCTTATCTGGCCCAAAGAAAGATCAACCCGAGTACTGTGGAGCGGTTTCAACTGGGTTATGCGCTCAATTCATGGGAGGGGATCAAATCCTTCTTGCTGGAACGCGGTTACAGCGAGCAAGAGCTGATTGAGGGAGGGCTGATTATAAAGAAGGAGGGAGGTGAGAGCACTTATGATCGTTTTCGCAACCGACTGATGATCCCCATTCGCAATATGAAAGGCCAAGTCATCGCCTTTGGTGCACGAGCTTTGCGCCCAAACGACGTGCCCAAATACCTCAATTCACCCCAGACACCGTTGTTTGACAAGGGGCGCACTTTGTTTGGGATCGATATGGCCGCTCCGGCCATCCGACAGAGCGATCAGGCCGTTCTGGTTGAAGGTTATATGGATGTGCTCTCCGCTCACCAGGCCGGCTATGCCAACGTAGTGGCTGGGATGGGCACCGCGCTCACAGAGGCGCAATTACATCAGTTAAAGCGCCTCACCCGTCGTCTGGTCCTGGCTTTGGATGCTGACGCCGCGGGTAGTGCTGCCACATTGCGTGGCATTGAGACGGCGCGGGAAGCTCTGGAGAGCGATTCGCAACCGGTGTTCACGTCGCAAGGCCTGATCCGTTTTGAGAAGCGTCTCGACGTGGACATTCGCATTGCAGCGTTGCCTGTAGGCTATGATCCGGATGATATTCTGAGGGACTCTCCGGAAGAGTGGCCGCGCCTCATCGCCGGGGCGCTTCCGGTGGTCAGCTTTGTCATGCGAACTCTAGCGGCACAGGCGGATCTGAGCACCGCACGAGAGAAAACGCGTTTGGTGCACCAAGTGCTGCCACTAATTCGCGAGGTGGGCAACGAGGTCGAGCGCGATCATTATATAAGCGAGCTAGCACAGCTGGTCAGGGTCAACGAGCGAACGCTGATGAGTGAGCTGCAACGCCTGTCGACATCACCCACACGAAGCCGAGAGAGGGTCACTTCCGGTGGGACCGAGGATCACGGTGAAGAAAAACCCGGTTTTGGCGCGGAGGAACACCTGTTGGCGTTGGTGATGTACCATCCTGGTGCACTTGCCACTGCGAATGAGCAATTGGCAGCGCTGGGATTTGATGGGTTGTTGCCGAGCGATTTTCAACGCGGTGAAAACCGATCCTTATTTCTGCACCTTTCGCGCTGGACATCGCAACAAACACTCGCGGACGATGCAATTGAGAGAGTGAGCGAGAGCCTTGAGCAGCTGGATCGAATATTGCATCAGCACTTCGTTTCCATACGCGAGCGGGGGGCGCAATTAGAGCGCATCTCTTCTCGACTGGCTTCGGAGGAGATGGTGAAAGGCATATTGCGCTTGCGCATCCGCCGAGTCCAGGCAGAAATTGCCGATTTACACCTGTTGCTGGATGAGATGCCTGTCGAGGACAATCGTGAGGAACAACGTGCCTACTCTCGCTTGGTTGAGACGACCAAGCAACGATTACAGGCATTGGAACGTGCTTATGACCGATGCACCTTAATGGGACGTCGCCGTGAGGAAACAATTCGATTAGGCTTGTGGTAATGTAGTCGATTTTTCGTGAGAGACCAGTTTTCTGGGGAGTCACGATGGCCAGATGGTCAAAGCACAGCGAAGAATCCCTGAAACGGCCCTCGTTGGAGTCCGCGGAGCACAATCGAAGGTCGTCCAGGCGTGGGGAAGTTGCTCGTTCTCAGCGCCGTGAAGAGAACCTGAGAGAGCGTGCCCCAAATTTGCAGCAAGAAACGCTCTGGGATGAGATCGGGGACATTGCTGAGGATGACGAGGAAATAGAAGAGCTGGAAGAAGAAGAGGAGAACTTCTCTGCCGATCGGTTCTTCGATTTGGAGGAGCCGCCCGACACAGAATTGGCGCGTGTCGAAGAGGAGCTGGAACGCGAGGCAGGACAGGAGGAAGATCTCCTGGACCTGGAGAGTCCAGATCTCACCAACGATCCGGTGCGAATGTATCTGCGCGAGATCGGTCGGGTAGGCCTGCTCACCGAGGAGGAAGAAAAAGCACTCGCTTTGCAGGTGCAAAGTGGCCTTGAGGCGCGGAAGCGTTTAGCTTCATCGGATCTCGACCCCTCTGAACGGGAGGGGTTAGAACGTCTCGTTGAAGAGGGCAAGCTCGCTGAGCAACGGTTGGTTGAGGCGAACCTGCGTCTGGTTGTCAGTGTGGCCAAGCGTTACATTGGACGCGGAATGGGCTTGCTCGATCTGATTCAGGAGGGAAATATTGGGTTGTTGCGTGCCGTCGAGAAATTTGACCCGCGCCGTGGGTACAAGTTTTCCACATATGCC
>JASFBB010000249.1:0-2828 GCA_036172345.1 Anaerolineae bacterium | reverse complement strand
TATACTGCGGTAACAAGGACTGCGCCCACTGACGTCGAAGTGTGAGCTGACACGCCCAACAATGCCGTGATGATTTTTGCCCAAAGGTATTGACGGGGGGGGGAACGGTGGTATAATCCCACCGACGGTCCCGCATGCTGGGGCCGGCCGACCCTCGCGAACAGCACACGGGTCCGTCCCTGCCCAAGCAGGAGATCTTGTACGAGCGGCCTCGCGTTCTGAGGACCCTCCTCTGTCTGCTTGTCGGCGTGCTTGCCCTTTTGTGGAGGGCAGTGCCGAGCTTTTCGTGGAATCCGCCGCATTGTCCCCCGGGCTATCACGAGCATTGGGATATGGATTACGGTGACTGCGCGATCTTCTGCCTGGTCTACATTCCCGGGGGCCATGCGGGCGATGAAGTGCAGTTGAGACACGCAGCCACTGGCAGCGTGGTATATCCAGGGGACCCCGTCTACCCGCTCACCTGCCTGAAAGTGTTCACGAGGAAGCTGAACGCCGAGCCCACCCACCAGCATGACTGCGTCACCCTGTCCTTCATCGCCTACATAGATGGCAACAAGCACGAGTGTTGTCGAACGCGTCGGTACTGGTTCGACGGCACGGACTGCGTCTGGGACGAGCAGCCCGACATCTTCTTTGGGTACAATCTGGAGCCGTTCCGGATCGTTGGGCAGTCTTAGGCTGTCCGCGCACGCGAAGGGGCAGGTGGCAGGTTCGCCTCGTCGCGCCTAGTGTGGGAGGACTGCCGCCTGCCCACCTCCTAGGTTCCGAAAAGGGGGTGCGTACACAATGCGGTCTAGAGCCGTGCCCAGGCCTGCGCTCCCAGCGTTCACGCTTCTGGAGCTGTTGGTGGCTGTAGCCATTCTGTCGGTCCTTGCTGGCATCTTACTGCCGGTGCTTGCAAAGGCAAGGCAGAGGGCTTACCAAAGCGTTTGCCTCAGCAACCTGAAGCAGATAGGGAGTGCATTTGCGCTCTACCTCGAGAATTGGGATGGTAGGTTCCCGCTTGAGTCCTACATAGACGAGCGGTTTCGGGCGGATGTTGGGAAGAGGTGGACGCCGTCCAAGACGTGGAAGCATGCATTACTACCATACCTGAGAAGTATTGAGGTTCTCATCTGCCCGACAAATCCTTGCGTATGGTGGAAATGGTCTTCGGAAGAAGGCATTCCCGCGGGCGACATAAGTGGGATGCCTATTTCGTACGCGATGAATTACCGCTTGGTAGAGGGTGTGGGTCCGTCGCAGGACTGTCCTGACCTACCCATCGCCCTCAGCGAGATCGAAGAGCCAAGCCGCTTGATCGTGGTGGGCGAAACACGCGGTATAGCCGTTTGGATGAACGAGTTCTTTGCTGACTGCCGTGTGTTTCCCGACGTTTCGCGCCATCCTCTCCTAGCTCCGGGCCAGGGCTTGTTTCATTCCCACATGGGCAGGATCAACTTCCTGTATGCTGATTGGCATGCGAAAGCCGTGAGGTTTATAGATACCGTTTACCCCAAGCATCAGTTCGGCTTCCATGACTACCCCTTTAACGAACTGCGCCCCGAAGAGGAGCTAAAGTTGTGGGAGCAGATTCAATGTCCGGAGTACCGGTGAGAAAGTGAAAGAGGTGATCCCATTGGTGATGGGGCATTTCGCACCAAAGAAGCGACACCGGATGATGCTTGCCGCCGTTTTGGCTGTGGCGTGCGGGCTCGGCATCTTCGTTGCCGTGCTTCGCGGAAGCGAACCTCGCGGAAGGGCGGTTCTCAGGAACACGCAAGCATCCCATGGGCTACAGCATAGCACGGCTGTGGGTCCCTACCATAGTCACCCTCACGGCCTCCCCGCCGCAGAGAGCCGTGGTGAGGGGCATAGAGCCGGCAGTGGTGTCAAGCGGCACGTGCGAGCTCTCTTTGTCACAAGCGAGGAGGCAAGAGCGATACGACGATCGAGGGCACTGCTGGCAGACGGCTCAATAGTCGAAGCGGCTCCCGGTCGAACTATTCAAAGCGGCACGGTGCTGGCCGAGCTGTACGACGGCGCGCCGCCAGGCGCGGTGGAGCGCCTGAGGCAGGTACTGCTTACCGGCTCAAATGAGCACGCAGAGTTCACCAAGACTGAGCGATATCCTGAATGGGCTTACGAGAAGATGAAGGAGATGGTGCCTGGGCAACTTGGCGAAGTGCTTGCCTGGCTTGCTGAGCAGGCGGCTGAGATGGACCCCAAGGAGCGCCCGATGCCGGTCCAGGCTTGGGGGGATGGAAAGGAGTACAGGGTCCTCAGGATAGGCCCTGCTGGTGAGGTACCGGTAGCGGAAACGAGGTTCGGGACAGCTTGGGTGTTCAAGCAATATGGAGATGTGAATCCCTTTGACCTTGCGGTGTGGATGGCGCACCGGATCTCAGCGGGGGACAGGGATTTGGAGCTCCCTCGCCTGCCCCCGGAAGGTTACGACAGTTGGGATAGCTGGATGCGCGGTTGGGTAGGTGTGTCGCTAATACAGCGGATGGAGGGTGTAGGGTTGCTTCCCCCCGGGGGCGGGTAGGCCGCCGGGTCATGGTTACCATGGCTCACCGCGCTGGGCGGCTGGGATGCCAGCGACCCTGCTGGCGATCCGGCGGCCGCTGTTCGATTTGTCCGGCACCGCAACAGGAGACGTATGGCTGTGGAAGCTGGTTTGGGGAAGGATAAGCGTGATGATCGCCCCTGGGTGGAGTTCGTGACCCCTCTTCGTAGGGGAGATGCCATCCCGCGCTCTGTGCTCCGCGCCGTGGTCGAAAGCGGCGGCCTGCACAGGGTCCTGTCGGACATGCCCGTTGAGAAGCACAAAGGCAAGTTTGCCG
>JASFBB010000248.1:0-5726 GCA_036172345.1 Anaerolineae bacterium | reverse complement strand
CCGGTGAGGAGCTCACGCGGATTTACGCGGGGTGAAGATGTCCCTAGCATCTCGTAGAATCCCAGCACGATCTTCTCCGGATAGGGGGAGTCAAGAATATCAGAAGGCATCCCGAATGCAAAAGTGACGCGCTGGGAGATGGGCGGTTTGAGTTGGGTGGGATCGGCGCGGCTCATATAGCTGCCATGCTCCTCATCCAGCGCATACACCGATTGCACGGCGAGTTGGCTGCGCTCCAAATAGCGATCGGTAACCGTGACCCGCTTAGTGGTGGGATCAAACTGAACGCCCCCATCGCCACGAAAGGCGCCGATCACCTGGTAACGGGGGGGAACATCTCGAGGTGGCTCCCATTCAAGTGAATTGCGCACATGGCGGAAGATGGTGAGATCGGTGGGCAAGCCGTCGGAGTAGCCGTAGATCATCAGCTCCATAGCAGGTCGGTCGGCCAGCTCGCTTTGGGAGATCACATCTACGAGTTGGAAATCGACGCCTTGCTCGCCCAAGTAGTCGCGATGGGGCGGAGTCAGGCGATAGGGAAACAGGACAGGTGGATTGCCCCGATCGTAGTCATACACCACTCCGGCATAGGGTCGGCGTCCATCGTTCAGTTCGAAGCGATAGAAGACCACCCACTCGAGCTTGCCATCACCGTCGGTGTCCGTGTAATGCACATGCATGTCCTTTGCATAGCGTGGGTCGGGTAGCAAGGCGCGAAAATCCACCAACTCATGCTTGCTCAGCTGCAATGCCAGGTCACGCAGGGGAACATCTATTCTGTACCTCGTGACCTGGATCACCATAAGCGCTAGCACTAGTGAGCCGAACGCCATTATCAAGGAGCCCAACAACCACATCCAAATCTGTCTGAGGATCTGAGGATAGACGACCACCACGATGAAACCGGCAACGAAGGTGAGCACCAGCGCTACCAAGCCAGGTCTCTCTTGAATAAGGCGAATAAGCTCTTCTATCATGCCACCTCACGCCGCCTTGGTTCAGCGCCGAGGCGAAGGCTGCCGTCCAACTTAAACTGCAAAACGTGCTTCAGCATACCAATCGCTGTCAGAATTTTACCATAACAAGAGAGGAGAGTCAATGAGTGGCGAAAGGGGCCGCTGAAAAACCAGCAAATGATCACCCTATCTATGGACAGCGCTCGTCTCGCTGCTCAAGCATACGTTGCTGTTCCACCACGGGCGGATAACCTGGCACCAATTGCAGCAAGTCTCGGCAGACTTCCCGCGCCTGCTCGCATTGTCCTTGGGCTATGTAGAGCTGCGCCAGCTCCAGGTAGACGGCTGCCTGGTCAGGTGAAGGGGGCATTGCAGCCACGGGCAGCAGGTTGCTGTCTTCCAAAGCTCTGGCGAAAATCCGGGAACAGGGGCAAGCCTATATACCATGCCAGGTATTCCAATAGCGCGAACAGGCATACTACGCTGATGCTCATCACCAGTGCTTTGATGAACGCGGTAAGGTAATAGGTCATCCAGCGCGTAAGCGTTCCAACATCATATAGTAGAACATCACGTATGTGAAATACAACACCACATCGTGCAGGCTGAAGAGTGGGTCACGCGAGAGCAGAGCGGATAGCAGGATGATTGCACCTAGTGCTACTAGGGGCAGGTCGAGCGCGCTGCCCAGTATGCAATGGCGACGCACCAAAGGGAGGACAAGCCATGACACAATGAGGCCGAAGTATAGCGATTGAGTGATCAGCTTGGACAGAAAAAGTACCGTCCGTGTGGGGTGACTCCGATGAAGGTGTTATAGACGAGCAACCCTAGAATCGCGACCCAAGACCAAGACGAAGAGGCGCTTCTTCCGCTGGAGATGTGGGTTTTGTTTCCACAACGCCTATGGCGGATGTCATGCTCCTATGGCCGTTCGCTTCGCAGGCGATATACCCTCATGTTCTCACGGCCCTGGGCGCGCGTCCAGGCATACCCGCTGGAGAACACCACTTCCAAGCGGGCATCCTGAGCCATACGCCGATAGGCCGGCGACCAATCCGGAAAGAACACAACGTAGCGCGTTCCTCGGGATTCGATAAAGCGCAACAACGCCATCTCGTCATCCATAATGGGGATGACTTCAGGTGTGATCAACCCGGCGAGGTCCAGCAGGCGCCGTCCGAGAAAATAACCCACTGCGCCAATGTCGTGCACGGCGATAAGGCTGTCCTCTGGAGTGTGAGCAGCCAACCAACGCGCAGTAACGACCATCTCCCCCTCGATAAAGCTGACATCCTGCGCATATGCCCGCGCTCCCAAGCTAAGGAAGACAAGGTTGACCACCGCGCAGGCCGCCAAAACGGTGCGCTCCATAATGCGTCGCGCTATCCCCGGCCGCAGTGCATCGCGCA
Source organism: Anaerolineae bacterium (assembly GCA_036172345.1). GTDB lineage: Bacteria > Chloroflexota > Anaerolineae > 4572-78 > NAK82 > NAK82. The sequence goes on along the minus strand of JASFBB010000248.1, from coordinate 3,358 downwards.
ACCCCACGCTGCCCACAACACCGAGCGTCACAAAGGCCGCTAAAACGGGCATCTGGTAACGGCCATGCTGATAGGTGAGTGGCAACTGCCAGGCATATAACGTCAGGTGCGCCAACCACCAACCAGCGAGCAGAAACACCACCATCTCCTGAGGACTTCCGCGCGCGTCAGCGTGTCCTCGCGCGGCCAACAGGGTGTGCCCGACAGCAAACAAGAAACCCGGCAACAGCAGCACTTGACCCCCGATCAACGCCGTCTGGACAACCATAAGCCAGCGTTGCCCCAGTGGGTATAGTTCCAGCACTCTCCGATACTCCTGCTGCTTGGCATATAAAGTGTTGGGGAAGGGATGCCCACTGACCGCGAAATGGAACGCCAGATAGGGAAGCAAGGGCAACGCTGCCCCTATGCCAAACCATGCTCCGAGCACTACCAGCTGGTGCAAGTTGTGACGCAACGACCACACGAGCCATAATGCCACTAATCCAACCAGTAACAACCCTTCCGGCCGCGTCAGCACCAGCATGCCGCCGAGCAGCCCGGCGATCAAGTGTCTCTTGGTTCGAGCAACCCGTTCTATGACCCCTTCTTGCCCTTCCACTACCTGCCAGTTGCTACTCAATGGTTGCCGGTCGTCCGCAACAAGGTACACCAACCCCAGCCCCAGACCGCTGAACAGCAACGTTTCCATACCGGACACAGCCGCCCAGACCAGCTGCCATTGTGTCAGGCATGCCATCCCAGCCAACCATGCGACGAGGGGATGTCCAGGCAGCAACCTGCTGCCCAGCCTTGTCACAAGCCAGGCGTTCACCCCCAGCGCAAGCACACCCAAGCCATAAGTCCACAGCAAATAGGAGATGCCCAGCCGATAACCCAGCGCCAGCAAGATGCTCCATAGCGGTGCTGTGGAGCCGGCACTCACCTCGCCGGGCTGGAAGACCCATTGGCCGAGGGTGCCCAGATTGCGGGCAAAGGTCTGGTGGATCCAGGCATCATCCAGCGGAAAGCCGCTCAGGCCGTGAGCAACCCAGGCATAGAGTAGATACACACCCCCCAAGAGCGCTGCTGCAGCCAACCAGAAGAGGAGCGATGGATCACTACCTCGGTGCAGACGGAAGATCGTCAGCTTTGCTTGTCCCAATGGCATCACATTCCTTCGAGCGCCTCCAATTGCCTCTGCGCTTCAGAGAGAAAGGGATCATGGATCAGCACCATCTGGTAAACACGCCGCGCAGCAGCATAGTCGCCCTGAGCTTGATACAGGCTGCCCAGTGCCAAATGAGGAGCCGCCTCTTCCGCTCCAATGCCGATGTAGAAAAGCGGAGGCAACAGCTCAAACGCTGCAGTGCGAGAATAGAGCACCATCTCGACATCGGTGGGCAAGGCGATCACGGGCAGAGCATACCGGTACAACCGGGCGGCCGCATCCAAACTCCCACGTGCTTCGCACAGCTGCCCCAGGTGGTATGCAGCACGCGGTTGTCCGAGGAAGAGGGCAATGCGCCAATCCCGCTCGGCGGCAACCTCTTCCCCTCGCTCCAAATGCACCTGTCCGCGTACGAGATATGCGTCACCACACGCGGCGTCGGCCTGGATCGCTTGCTCGGCCATCCTGAGGGCATCCGGAAGCTGGCCCTCCACGAGATGGGCGCGCGCCAGCGCGGAACTGGCCAGGCAGATGGCAGCAGGATCATCCAGCAACGCGGCAGCGTGCTCTTTTACAGCGTTCCACTCCTGACGGGCCAGCGCCAGCTGCAGGCGCCAACGGGTGATGGATAGATGGGCAGGCAAAGCCTGTTCTGCCCGGCGCACAATCTCAGCCCAATGTAGCTGCCGTTCGACCTCCGCTTCCCAGAATTGCGAAGCGGCCAGCTCAGGTGCAGAAGCCAGCGCTTGGCCGTAGCAGTCCATGGCACGTGATAGATCGCCCATCTGCTGATAGAAAAATCCCAGGTTGATTGCCAGTATAGGATCCGGATCCGCCGTCACCGCCTCTTGCATTGCGCGGAGCGCACCCTCCCGATCGCCCTGCCGCCACAACGTGGCCGCCAAATTGGCACTCTGACGACCATAGACCGGCTCTACCGACAGGGCAGTGCGATAAAGGATAGCTGCCCGGGAAGTTAGCGAATGGGCATCAAAGACACCTGGCTGCGCACCTGCTGCACTCAGAATATAGGCAAGCTGGAAAGTATACACCGCCATCTCCACATCCATGCGCCAGGCGTACGCCGCGGCAGTCGCCGCACCATCCCAACGCCCCTCTTGGACTAGGCGGATGCTACGCTGAAAATGATACTGGGCCCCATCCCACCAGAGGAGGACAAGCGTGTACAGCACCAAGGCACCCAGTGCCGCCAGTGCGGTCGGACGCGTGAAGTTAAGCCGTTTGGGTAGGATGCGCAGTGCATGGATCGGAGCGCGCTCCGGTGTCTGCTCCGGGGGCGACGCAGTAAGGGCGTATGCTGTCAGGATCAGCACGGACAACACCACAGGAGTGGCAGTGAACGTATCCACCAGGTTTTGGGCGGCAAAGCCCGCCAAGGCCGCACCCGCTGCACCAATGCGCATGCGCCGGGGCATCGCATGAGCTCCCTGCCAACACCTGCACAATGCCACCCCTATGCTTCCCAGCAACCAGCCAGCGGTTGCCAGACCCACCAAGCCGGTCTCGGCAGCAGTGTTCAAATACCAATTGTGGGCGGTCATCATCTGACGGCGTGGCAGTGAAGATTCATTGCGTCGCAGGAGGCTGCGTCCAAAATTGTAAGGCCCCACACCTGTCAGGGGATCCTCCTGGAACGCTCGCAAGGCAACCTGCCATAAGCTTAAGCGAAAGTTCGTGCTGCCTGTCCTCCCGACAAATGTATTCTGCAGCCAAAGCGGTGCGAGCATAGCACACATTAGAGCGCCGACTGCCAAACCGGCGCCCCACAAGATCCATCTTCGCTTCGCGTTCACCTTGCTATGTGCGTGGAATGGCACATCCTCGCAATGGTTGCCTGCTTGCCTCTTCGCATTGCGCCATGCCAACCAGAAGGTCAGCGCCATCAGGGGAAGAGAGACCAACAGCGCCAAGATGCCCCCCCGAGACATGCTGAGCAGCTCAACTGGCAACGCCGCGAGCAACCAGAGGGCTAGCGCCCATCGGTTATCGCGTGTCGATGTGGTGATCAAGATGGCGATCGCCAGTGGGAGGAGCGATGCTATGTAGGCGGAGAGCGGGGTTGCCCCGTTTAGGGCGAGCGATAAGCGATGTAAAGTGGGAGGAATGAGTTGCCCACTCCCAATGGCAGGCCAGCTCTGGACAAATTGGGGTAGCAACGGCCATCCAAAGTACCAGCTGGCCAGTTCG
>JASFBB010000247.1:0-27664 GCA_036172345.1 Anaerolineae bacterium | reverse complement strand
GTCGCTGCGATTTCAGGAAACGTGCTGTGGCCAACGCCGAGGTGAAAATGATCTCCGGCGGGATGTCCAGCCCAAGTATGCGCAGGCGGTGGGATAGATCGCCAGGGGTATACATCGAGTTGTTGGTCAGCACTAAGAATTTGACCCCTCGCGTTTTCAACTTTTGGATGAACTCCTTAGCGCCAGGGATTATTGTATCTCCACTGATCAGCACACCATCCATGTCCAGGATATAGCTTTTAGGAAAGGGCACGCTCCTCTCATCTTGCGCTGGTCTTGTCTCGTGAGGCTTGGGATTGTGTGCTTCTGTTGATGTCATCGTGCGCTCCTTCAGTGTAGAACCAGGGCTAAGGACATAAAGGTTGCCGCTCGGACTCACGCTCTGACACAATTGCTACTGACACGCACTACCTGGCGCCTCTATCTCATCTCCAGCGATGACTTGGACTTCGGTGAGCACCAAACTATCTCCTAGCTGTATACCCGATGGGCTGTACAATGGCAAGCGCACACCCTCGTTCGCAGTATAGAGTCCTATGACCAGGCGGTATACACCCGAGGGAATATCCAGCGGTAATGTCAGCGGAATCGGGTCGCTGATGATCTCATCCTGTGCCCAGCTGGTGGTGGGTCGCTTGCCGCGTGGCCCTGGCTCTTTATCTACCTGTGCGATAATAGCACCATCACGGTCGACCAGATGCACAAAGACGGTGTAGGAAGCACGGATGTCCGAGCTCAAGCTGCGCCAGATCAACTCAAGAGGCACGACATCACCTGGGCAAAGGCGCCTTTCTAGCAAGTTATAGCCCACCAGCACAGCTTTGTCCCCGAAATAGGCTCCCACTGCGTCTGCGTAAGGTTGCATCTCAAATGTGCGGCCCTCTTGTTCAATCACCCGCACGCCCGGTAGCACCACCGAATCGCCCAACGGCATCCATCCGTATTGTGCCGGCAGACGGCTGCCATCCGCGCGTAACCAGGCGAGGCGTGTCCACATAGTATGCTCGCCCGGCGGTGTTAACGCCGGCAACACCAGGGGTATCTCGTCGCGCACCGTCTGCCCCTCTTTCCAGCGAGAAGTGGGCAGGCGTCCCTCGACGGGTGCAAGACGCCAGTCGCGCCACACGTTTCCCAGTGCGTCGATCAATTCTACTGACAGGGTATAATCGCCCTGCGGTTCGTGTTCGGCTTGCCACAGCAGGCGCAACTTGAATCCGCGTCCCTGGCGCGCGCGTGTCACACTGTAATCATAGCCTACTAAGCGAATCGCATCACCAAATACAACTTCTGGCGCTGGCTTGAATTCCCGCCATGGGTCGGCAGGTGCACCAAGTGACGCTGCGGTTATTTTCACATCTCCTAGAGTGTGGGGTGTTTGCTCATTGGGTGTTCGCCATTCGCCTTCGCCTTTGCGGTAGACTCCTACCTGCAGCCGATATTGTCCCGGCAGGATACCAGTTGGGATGCGCAGGCGATTGAAACTGAGCAGCGGCCAATTCTCCGAGATGGGGGACTTTGGCAGCCAGCCACTGAGCAGGGTGTCGTCCAGTTGCGTCACATTGTTCCCCTCTTCATCTACCAGACGCAACGAGATGTACACATCGGCCGGTATCTCGTGCGTGGTGCGCCAGAGGAGCGTCACAGGGAGATGCTCGCCAGGCGCTGTGGAGGTGCCCCAGCTGGCATGCGTCAGCTTTAATCGCTCACCGAAGATGATATCCCCCCGCACAGCAGGTAATCTTGGCAGTACGGTCTCCGGCGGGGTCTCGAGGGGAATAACACGCACCAAACGTCCCCAGGGCAGCAAATGGTAGTGCGCCGCCAGCTCCTCTGTTCCCATCTGCAGTGGGCCCGCTATGTAGAGAGCGTGTCCTGCTGCCAACCATTTCTGCACCGAGCTCCTCTGCGGTGGATAGATGCCGTACAGGTCGCGGCGCAATCCCTCTCCATACTGTAAATACCAGAAAGTGGTCAGGTCTCCCCAATGAGCCAATACGCCCGCCCCTGGTTCTATTGGATGGGCCAGTGCATCCGTCCAGTAACGATATGCTGCATCGTTCCACTTCTCGGTCAACCAGTGCACGTTGTGATCGGATTGTTGATAGGAAAAGAGAGCCACTGTTGCTAGCACAGCTAACTGCACTATGACTCTGCTCGCGCCATTTTGGACAGCTGTGGTTGACCTCTTCCTTTGGGTATATATTCCCACGGCTTGAGTGAAGCGGCACACTGCAGCGATACTGGCGCCTGCAAAGATGGCCAACGTTAAGCTCGCCGGGAGCAAGAAGGCAGATTGTTCTCCTTGACCATAGGTGAGCACGAACGGCACCAGGGCACTATGGAGCAGACAGAGCGGCCAGAAGCGTCGTGGCCGCCATATGGCATAGTAAAGTGTCCCCATAGCGGCCCATATAAGCCCCCACAGCGTGAACTCAGCGCGCATCAGGGGGTAATACACCGTCTGCACGTCGGAGAGCAAGCGTCCCCAGTTCCGCACCACACCGCCAGTGAAATCTGCGGCGGTGAAGTACCGCACCCAACCGTCCCAGCCGGAGTGATAGTACTCGCTCACCAAACCGCGCGCCACCGCCACCGGTACGCTCAAACCGGACAGAGTGCCGTGTTCGTTTAGCAGCCATTCGGCGCGTACGGGAATATACAGGTAAAGCAATGCCGGCAATCCCACAGCGGGCAATAGATAAACGTAGCGTTGTATTCGTGCTGGCCGGGTGGTCTCGTCAATTTTTGCGTGACGTAACCCCAGCCAGAACATCAACAGCAGCCCGGGCGCCAGCAACAGCGTGGTGCTGTGATTGCCCACTGCCAGACCAAAGAGCACGGCCCAAATCAGCCAGGTGTGCGGTTTCTTGAGCTGTTCAGATGAGCTGAGCACCAGCAGCATGCACTGAGCAACAAGATGTGCAAGGTGTAAATCTTCGCCTCAGTAGCCCAACGCCAGAAAGTGGGCAGCGTGGCGAAGATAACCACCGAGCACAAAGCAGCGACGCGACTCTCCAGCAGACGGCGCGCCGTTGGATAGAGTATGGTCAAAGCCAGCGCGGCGCACACCGCGGAGAAAAGGTTCATACGGTATGCCACCGAACCCAGTGGCACCAATGCCTGCCACACGAAGCCAAGCAACAAGTAAGTGGGATAGCCTGTGGGATAAGTGACACCTAATACAGCGGGAGCATATTGGAACAGGGCAGCATCACCATCCAATACGGTGGGCGCCAGGGTGGAGTAATAACCTAAGAAAGCTGCCAGTCCAATCAGCACGGGCAGGATACGGTCGAGCCAGGAAATGAGATGCGAATTCCTACTCTGCATACGGAATGCCGGCAATACGTACGAACCTGACCAGCGGGAGAATCGTGCTCTGATCAACTGGCACACTCTCTTCATCCGTATGGGTGATGGGCAGACGTGCATGCGTGTCCCATGGGTCTGCCCCCATTGGTAGCACCCCCACTCCATAGCTGAAGCGAGCACGGTCGCCGCTCCACCACGGGAAGGTATTGGCTACCATCCGGATGTGGTCACCCGCCTGCCAACGGCTGGTCGGCCACCAGACCGTAGCAGGTTGTTGCACCAATGTCACCCCGACCGGAACGTCGTTTGCGTCCAGCAGAAAGATGGCGATGAGATAGTCCTGTCCTATCGGCTGTAATACGTGCCAGTAGAGGATGAGAAGAGGTTCTGCCTCCCGGTCCGTCGCGAGATGCGCGGTCTCGAAGCCGACCAACTGTAATGCGCTGCCGAAAGTGGCGCGAACAAGTTTCGCCTCAGGTGGCATGTCTGCCAGGACAAAGGAGAAGAATTCTGGGGTGATAGGAGTGCGTGGCGCGCCCTTTTTCAATAGAAGATAGCCATCCTGTGAAGCGATCAGTCCCACTGTCGGCTCATAAGCAATGTCCGCCAACAGGCGTTCCTGTGCCCTGTTGCGGTTGGTGAAGGCAGGATGGGAAACATCGAGCAGATAATATTCTGCTTGCTCGTCGAAGGGACCGGTCCATACACGTACGTAGGGGCGATTTGCCACCAGAGGCACCAATTCCGCCTGGGCGACTACAGAGGCGTTGGGAGGGATGGAAGCAGCGAGGGCGGTTCCCAACATATGGTGAGAGGTGACGGTAGGCCAGTGAAATGATCTAGCAAGTGGCGAATAACCGCGATAGTGGTGATATCCTAGCGCGGTAAGCGCCACAATCAACGTCACGAGGGGAAGCGTGTTCGCTCGCGAGCGGAGGGGTAAGATCTGCTCTAGCCCACTGGCTAGACGTGCAATCCCTTCCACGGCGGCAAGCGCCACAAAGGGGATTGCTGGCGCGGCGTAGTGATACGTTTCCAGGCGGTGCATCAACGGGTTGCTGCTGAAGAGGGCGATGGCAAAGGTGGGCGCGGCAATGATCAGGAACGGCAGCCCTAGAAATGGTGTCAGGGCGAACGGGATGGTGAGCATGCCGACCCCGTGCAGCGTATCGGGTGCTGTCAACAGTTCCAACCAGACGCCTGGCGCTCGCAACGGAGAGCCCAATATTTCTGCAGGGGTGCTGCCCAGCCGAGAGAAAAAGCCCAGGTAGGGTGAATGACCCCCATCAGGGCGAGCAGCAGGAATGATGAGAAAGACGGCCACATAGAACCAAATGGCGCTGGTCAAGCTCATAATGCCACCGAGATGCCAGCGCTTTCGCAGCAGCATCAGGTATAACCCGAAGAGGAAGAGATGGAGCGGCACATCCTCTTTGGTGCTCAGTGCCAGCCCAAAACAAAGAGAGCTTAAGAGTACGGGCAGCCACTTTGTTTGCACCTCTACGTCCATCTCTATCCGTCCACAGAGCGCACGATCCCACCATAATCCACGCCGGTCCGAGGGGGTTGTCAGAGCGTGATCAAGGAAATAGCAGCCCGCCAGTACTAGCGTCGGCATCAGCCCGACAGTGTGAAAATCGAATAGGGTGACCGATTCCAGGGCGGGTAAGAGAAAATAGGCCAGCACGACCCCCAGCGCTGCCCAGTCATGGGTGAGGCGGCGCCTTGCCAGCGCATACAGTGGAATGCCTCCCAGCCCGACGAACGCTGCCTGGAACCATAACAGAAAACGCGGATCATATCCAGCAACGGCATACAGAGGCGCCAGCAGAAATAGTGTCGGCTCCACGTGCATGGCGAAGCGGGTACTGCCAAATTCCGGCACTGTCGTCAGACGAAGGCCTTCACCACGTGCCGCGTGCCACAGAGCCTGAGCATAGTTGCCCAGGTCGAATGCCCCACCGGACTCATGCGCATCGTAGGCACGCGCGGCCAACAATCCAAAGCCGCCACTGTACAGGCCCACCAGCATAACGACGATCAAGGTGATCAGATTGATTCGTCGTGTCTTCACGGCTCGTCCGTCTGCGAAGATGAGGTGAGGAGCGGCAGGAGTACACGTGTGTCCTGAATATCCCCCATGCGATCCAGCACGGGCAACCGCTCCATTGTGTCCAGATCATACACGCCAATCTCAACCTGGTGTGCCGAGGCGAGCTGGTCGAGCGATGTGGACATGACGAAGCGATCGGTGATCACCTCGCCTGGCAGCCAACCGGTGGTAGGAAACGCACCATCGCCTGGCACATGGTCCACCTGGGCAATCACACGCTCTTCCCGATCGAGTATATGCACAAAAGTGGTATAGCTGATCTCCATCGGTGATAGGGCGCGCCAATACAACACTACTTCAGGGGATGCCGGTAGGTTATCTGGTAGCCGCAGGTCATAGCCCATCAACTCCATCCGGTTGGCGAAATTTGCTTCCACAGGGTTCTGTATCACCGGTATATCGAATCGACGTTCCCAACCTGCGATGGACAAGCTGCCAATTTCCCCTTCAGCGACTGGGTGCCCATAGGCATCGTTGATGGATATTACCAGGTGATATTCACCACTTGGTGCGTCACGCGGAACCTGTCCGTCGAACCATCCACGGACGATCTCGCCTTCTACCCATTTCGATGTCGGGAAGTTGTCCCCGGCCAGTGGCATCGCTGTGCTGATGGCTCGTCTGACATCTTCTGGGCTAAGCAGCCACAAACGAGCTTGATAGTCCTGGGTCAAGATCCCTTGCGCCTGCCAGACGAGCGCCCAGGTGGCGTGGGCACCTGGGCGTAAATCGCCCTGGGGACCGCTGAAACCGAGCAAGACCAATCCCGGAAGCAATTCCCGATGGAGCGTACGGGTCAGGTGCAGCGCATCTATGCTCGGCGCTACTGTGCCGCGCAGCACTGCGAGCTCGCCCAGCTTTGTCACGCGGGTCTGGCCGTCAGAACCCTCTACCGCGAGCTGTGTCTGATCGGATGCACGGTAAGCGCTCAGCCCCACTTGATAACGACCGGGTGCCGTAGCGGGCAGGATGGGCACCAGAAAGTACATATCGGTCTCTGTACCAGGTGACCAGTGCGAAGTACCTTGATGAAAGATGTTGTTGAATAACAGCTTGTCAATTTGACCGATGACATGCCCGGCACAATCCCTGACAATGAGGGAGAGTTTGAGGTCATCCGTGACCTCACGGAGCAGGCGCACCCGCAGTCGCGCCCACATGAGATCACCAGCCGGTACGGCGGTTCCCCGAACAGTGCCGATTCCCGAGGCGTCTCCGTAAGCGTAACCGACGACTTGGAGCACATCCCCAAAAGAGATCTCGGTCGCTTGTAACGTCTCATCTGTGCTTGTGGTATCTTGCTGCTCCAGTTGGTAAGTTTCAAAATCGAAGTACTCGAAACGGCGGGTGCCCACATAGCGCCCCCGTTTTTCCAGATAGTAGCGGATGATCTCCTTGGGATCGGCGTTGGTATGCTTGGAAGCTTTCCAACGCACCACATGGGCCGTATCACGTCCCGCAAGTGCCTCGTTTAGGGTCTGTTCGATGGTGCGTTCGTCGTCGATCACCCAGGCATAGCTGGCCTGGCCGTTGTAAAGGAATATGACCGTGTAGTTGGGATTGACATCACCAGCCGCGGTGTCGCGCGGAAGCAAGAAAACAGCGCGCGGATTGGTCTCCTTGGACATCTCGTTGGCCAGCTGCACCGCATAGAGGTGAAATGCCGCCTGCGCGTCGTTCGTGTGAGGCCACACGTTAAAGTAATAATGATAGCTCGCATACAAAGTCGGTGCCATTCCCAGCCAGATGCCACACACCACGACCCCCATCACCCACATGCGCCCTAAGTGGCTGAGGCACACGTCAGCTTGGCGCGTAAACAAGTTTGCAGCGGCGCATGCCAGGCGATGAGCCAGTGCCGCAACGGCAAGTATGCCGACCGCGACCAAAGTGTAGGCGCCGGTGGCTGCTCCCAACGCGCGTGACGAGTGGGGAATACTATCCGGTGAGAGAATGCTAGGGATGAGCATCACAAACCAGCTGAGCAGAGTGAACAGGTAGACCGGCCGGCGTATGCGCCATATGCTCACCCCCAAGCCGATCAGGAAGAGCCATGTCAAGGGAACCGGCATAATCAGATTATCAGGAGCTTGGCCCATCAGCCAGCTGAACGAGATGCCAAAAGCTGCTAAATTCCCCCACCAACTGCGCCACAAGGTGCCCCACGGATCACCTTTGTTGATCAAGGGATTGGTGAACAGCGCCTGTTGTGCGCGATGAAACGCCGCATCAGGAGCGCTGGCATAAAGATAGATCATGGGGAGCATGCACACGAAGGCCACCGCGGCGCAAAGCAGCACGTTGCGGAGGTGGATTTTGAGAAGTGGAGGTTGTCCCTGGAAGGGCAGCGGGCTGCTCAGACGGCGCTCCAGTACTCTTATAAAGTTCTCCAACGCAAAGAAGCTCAGAAAAACCAGCGGCACGAAGGCGCCCGACATGTAGATAAAGGCGACCATGGCAAGGAAAATGCCACTGAGGATGAAATGCCGCGTGTGTCCGCTGTTGAGCCCACGCCACAGGAAGAAGAACGCCGGCACCTGCAGGAAGGGCACCCCAATCGCTGCGAAAGCGATACGACTGCTCTGGAAATGCCAGCTCGAGGTGGCCAGCGCAAGTGTTGTTATCAGGGCCAACAGGGACGCCGATGCGCTATGGTTGTTGGCCTGCCTCGCTCTTCGGTCCTCTGTGCTGAAGGCTTCTCGGACGAAGAAGAAAGTGGCCACGATCGACACCATGCCGGCAAATGCGGCAGTGCCCCGGATGGTGGCGATGCTCGGGCCAAACAGGGCAAACGCCAGGGCGACGATATAAAAACCCAAGGCGCCACCACCCCCTTGTCCCTCATAGTAGAGGCGTATCCCACTGCGCAGTGTCTCCACCGCGCCCACCGCGCCTACGGCCTCGTCTGAGTTGAAACCTGGTGGTATCTCGCCAATCTTGTAATACCGTAGAAACGCTGCGAAAGTCGTGATGACAATGAGAGCGGCGATCTCCCACAATGACCACCTTCGCATTGCTTCGGAGAAGGCGCTCTGATGCGGCCCAGATTTGCCGCGGAAATCCGTGTTTCCACTGGATAGGTGTGCTCTTAAGGATGCCATCAGACGAACGATCTAGCCTTCACCAGAGTTGTTCCGTCCTTTGTGCGAGGCAGGGTCCTGATTTCTGGTTGCCGGATTGGGGAACACCGTTCCACAAAGATACAGAGGGGTGGGTTCACAGCCTTCCCAGGCCGCGCAGCACCCGCTCCGGAGTCAGCGGGAACTCGTTAAACCATACCCCGGTCGCGTCATACAGGGCGGCAACTACGGCAGGTGCGATGCATAGATAGGGCATCTCGGCCATACCACGTACTCCATAAGGCCCATTGGGGTCGGGCGTTTCGATGATGATGGTCTTGACTTCGTCGGGGATGTCCAAGACGCCGGGGATTAAATAGGTGCTGAGCGTCGGAGTGAGCACATAGCCGTCGTGCGTCTGGAAGTTCTCCAACACAGCATATCCATATGCCTGGACCACTCCACCTTCCACCTGGCCGATCACCTGCTGAGGATTGACCGCCTTGCCCACATCGTGTGCCGAGACAACCCGCAGAATATGAATGAGCCCTGTCTCTATGTCGACTTCCAGCTCCACCGATTGAGCGACATAACCATAAGCAAAGTTCGGCTTAAAAGGTGTCCCTTCTTCATTGGGGAATGGCTCGGTCTTGGGAGCAAGATAGGTGAATTCGGCAACTGCTGGGTGTTCCTCGTCCCGCCATTTCGCCAGAGCGCGTTCAGCGGCGCCCTTGACCGCATTGCCGGCCATGTAAGTCAGGCGCGAGGCGGAAGCGCTCCCCGAGCTCCGTGTCACAGCCGTGTCCGAGAGCACCAACGCAATACGTTCCATAGGCACACCTAGCGCTTCCGCGGCGATCTGCGCCACGACAGTGTGATGTCCTTGGCCGACATCCGCACCGGCGATGAAAACGGTGGCGCGCTCAATTTCCGTCCCTCCTTCCAATACCACTTTCGCCCAGCTGTTCTCCTGATAACCGAAGCTGAAGCCGATGTTCTTGAAGCCGGTCGCGATCCCACGTCCCCTCCTTTTGGGCCCATTGCTTTTGTTTTGCACAGCAGTATTCCCCTCGTGTGCTTTCGGCCACCCGACCGTACGAGCAACCGCTTCAGTCACCCGCTTGAGTCCGACTGGACCAGGCAAGGGGGTGCCAAACGCAGCTGGGTCCCCTTCGTCTAGCAGGTTCTTCATTCGAATCTCCACCAGACTTATTCCTAAGGCGGCTGCCAGCCGATTCATCTGACTCTCCGCCGCGAAGATGCCCTGCGGCGCGCCGAAACCGCGGAATGCACCACTGGGCAGATTGTTGGTATAGACGGCATACCCTGCTACGCGCACGTTGGGTATCTTATAGGGACCGGTACACGTCAGGACGGCATTGCCCAGTACTTTGTTGCTGGTGTACATATAGGCGCCGGCGTCGCTGACAACCTCTACTTCGGCAGCGACCAATGTACCGTCGCACTTCGCACCCCATTTCGCATGGATGACCATAGGGTGACGCTTGCAGTGGCCCAGGATCGATTCAGTGCGGTTCCAGATAACCTTGACCGGACGACGAATACCACGTTCGAATAGTCGCCAGGCCGCCAGTGCCAGGATAATCTGCACGCTCATATCCTCGCGCCCGCCGAAGGCGCCGCCGATGGCATCGTAGATCACCCGGATGCGTTCTGGGGGCATATTTAATGCATGGGCGATCTGACGCTGATCCTCCGCAGCCCACTGACCCGCAACGTGCACAGTGATGCGTCCCTCATCATCCACATAGGCGGAACCCGCCTCCGGCTGCAGATAGGCATGTTCCTGGGGCGGGGTACGATACGTTTCCTCGACTACCACGTCGCACTGTGACCAGGCTGCATCCACGTCACCTTTGGCAATGTGGATCTCGCAAGCGATGTTGTGGGGTTGGTGGGGGTGGAGAGGGAAAGCACCCGGCGCGCGTGCCTGCAAGGGATCGCTCAGCACGGGCAGGTCTTGCCATTCAATGCGGATACGCTCACATGCCTGTGCCGCGACCTTCTCCGTCTCGGCAATGACGAGCGCCACTTGATCTCCAACAAAGCGCACTACATCCGCACCCGGTTTGCCTGACCCGGGTCCGCACAGCACAGGCTGATCGGGGAATTGCAAACCGTACTCGTTTACCGGAACGTCACGCGCTGTCAGCACGGCCACGACTCCCGGTAGTGCTTCTGCTTCGCATGTGTCGATGCTTAGAATGCGCGCATGAGGGCGCCCAGCGAAGAGCACCTTCATCCAAAGCCCATCCTCATAGGTGCGGTCGCCGGGGAATAGCGCCGTGCCAGTGACTTTGGCGATGGCATCCACACGTGCTACCGATTGTCCTACGTAGCGATAGGTCATCTGCCTCTCTCCGCTGCTCTCTCGATCGCCTTGATAATCGAGTAGTAGCCGGTGCAACGGCACAGGTTGCCCGTGAAAGCGTGGCGAATTTCTTCCTGCGTCGGCTTCGCTTTCTCTGCCAACAACGCTGCCCCACTCATGATGAACCCAGGGGTACAATAACCACACTGCACAGCGCCCGTCTCGACAAAGGCTTGCTGGACAGGGTGCAATGCTTCTGGGCTGCCCAGGCCTTCAATAGTCACAATGCGGCTGCCATGTGCTCGCGGCGCTGGTACCAGACAGCTCATCACGGCAATGCCGTCCAGAAGTACAGTGCATGCACCACACTCTCCTTCTGCGCATCCCTCCTTAGTGCCAATCAGGCCGAGCTCTTCACGTAGAAAACGCAACAACGTCTTATCACTGCCCCCCTTCACCCGATAGATCGTGCCATTGACCTCTGTTTCGATCACTTGGTCTCCCTCGGCGTCGTGCACCAGCGGACCGTTGGTTGCATCCGGGCCAGGCAGAGATGGCCATGTAGGAAAATGGCCGTCGGTTTCGCCCCACAACGTTACAGGACGGTTTGGAAGCACGTCGTGCTCGCACCCAGAACGTATCTGTTCGAGCGCCCGGCGCGTGTATACGGCCACCATACGCTTTCGGTACGCGGCAGAACCGCGGATGTCGTCGATAGGCTGCGCTTCTGTTGCGGCATGTTCTGCTGCCTGAGCAATCACCTCGTCGGTAAGAGGGTGACCGATGAGCGCTTGTTCTGCTTTGTGCGCGCGGATGATCGTCGGGCCGACACTGCCCAAAGTGATGCGCGCATCGGATACGAATGTCTCTTTGCCGACATTGGCAGCTTCCGATGCGAATGTTACCACCACTGCGACATTCACCACCGCGATCGCCTGCGCCATTCGCAGACCTAGCTTCATAAATGTCCCGCGTTGTTCGGGCCTCATTGCCTCCAAGCTGATGTCCACCACCATCTCGTCATCTTGCAGCGCGGTCTTGCGTACCCCCTGGAAGAACTCAGGGAAGGAGAGAGTGCGTGTCCCCCGCACACTCTGTAGCGTAACCTGGCCATCCAAGGCCCAGAGCGGAGTGACAGTGTCGTTGGCCGGACTGGCAGTGATCAGGTTGCCCGCCACGGTGCCACGATTGCGGATTTGTGGGGAACCTACCATCCAACAAGCAATAGCAAGCGGCAGTGCATACCGACGGTGCAAGTCAGAAGCGACTACTTGATTGTGCGTCACCAGTGGCCCAAGGTGCAAGCGATTTTCATCGCCCAGGTATGTGGAGTCCAGTCCGGGGATCCGCGTGATGTCAATCAAGACACGCGGGCGCCGGACTCCGCGTTCTATTTCTATGAGAAGATCGGTGCCGCCTGCCACAATGCGCGCGGTCTCTCGATATTCGTCGAGCAATCTGAGAGCTTGCTGGATCGTCGCAGGAGTGTAGTACGTGCGCCACATCTCGAACCTTGCCTTTTGTTAATCCGCTAAGCCGCCTGGGACATTCTATCACGATTCCTGAATTGTTCAAAGAAGAGAGGGAATGGTGCGATGTGAACGCTAATAGTGGTGTTCCAATGGGTATAGTTCAGATTCGGGGTACCCGGAGAATCCGATCACACATAGGACGCCGGATTTCACAAATTATTCGCTGGACTTTCAGAGGCACAGTCCAGGCACAGGGAAGCGTAGGCATAACTGGTAGGTTACCTCACGCAGTTCCTGTTGCAGGTGCTCGTCGTGGGGGCGCTGGAGCGTCCGCACAATGCAGTCGGCCACGATTTGCATCTCTGGCTGGCGAAATCCACGCGTGGTCACGGCGGGGGTTCCTAGGCGAATGCCGCTAGTGATACGCGGTGGTGCCGGGTCAAAGGGTATTAGGTTCTTGTTGACAGTGATCCCGATCCGGTGCAATGCTTGTTCGGCATCTGCGCCGCTCAACCCGGTGCCGCGCATGTCCACCAGAAGCAGATGGTTATCGGTGCCACCGGTGACCAGGCGTAATCCGCTTTGCGCCAAGGCGTGTGCCAATGTCTGAGCATTGTCCACCACGGCACGGATATATGTCTTGAACTCAGGGCGCAATGCCTCGGCTAATGCCACTGCTTTGGCAGCGATAATATGCATCAACGGACCACCCTGCAACCCCGGAAAGACGGCTCTGTCGATTGCTTGGGCGTGCTGTGCTTTGCACAGGATCAGCCCGGCGCGTGGGCCACGTAATGTCTTGTGGGTCGTTGTGGTCACCACGTCGGCAAAGGGAACCGGGTTGGGATGCAGACCAGTGGCAACCAGACCAGCGATGTGCGCCATATCCACCATCAGGTAAGCGCCCACCTGGTCGGCGATGGCACGCAAGCGAGCGAAGTCGATCACCCGCGGGTAGGCACTGGCACCGGCCAAGATGAGGCGTGGCCTATGCGTCGCCGCCAAGCGCGCGATATCGTCGTAATCCAGCACCTCGCTGTCTGGTGCGACTCCATAGTGCACGAAGTGGTAAAACTGGCCTGAGAGGTTGAAAGGAGCGCCATGGGTGAGATGGCCACCGTGGCTCAGGCTCATGGCTAGCACGGTGTCGCCAGGTTGCAACAATGCCAGATAGGCAGCCTCGTTCGCCTGCGAACCTGAATGTGGCTGGACATTGGCATGCTCGGCGCCAAACAGGTATTTGGCACGTGCGATGGCCAGCTCCTCCACAATGTCCACAAACTCACAACCGCCATAGTAACGGTGCTTGGGATATCCTTCGGCATACTTGTTGGTCAAGACGGAGCCTTGGGCCGCGAGCACAGCGGGACTCACATAGTTCTCCGAGGCGATCAGCTCGATTTGCTCGATCTGACGACGGCGTTCCCAGCGGATGGCAGATAATACTTCGGGATCGACGACGCTCAACACCTCATCACAGGCAGTCACATAGGGCTCTTCAACTACACGGCGATCCAGCTGGTCCATAAGGGAACACTCCTCTAAGCAGATGCTTGCGTCATTATAACACACTCGATTTAGAGTGTTGAGGGTGGGAATAAATAAACGCGTCTTTTTCTTGTGCAAGGTGTTGGGGTTGGAAACCAGGGGCGGGAGCACAGCATCCCTGCCTTGGCGATTCGACGCACCAGGACTATAATCGCTCTATTCAAATGGATTGTCAGTGCGGAGGCGTATTTTGGCACGTTATACTCGCATTACTGGTATGAATGATGTCCTCTTCGAGGATCAGCGCTATTGGCGCTATGTGCTCGAGCGCATCCAGTATGTCACGGATCTTTATGGTTATCGGCGCATCGACGTGCCCGTTATGGAAGTGAGCGCCCTCTTCGTGCGTGGGGTGGGCGAAGGCACCGACATCGTCGAGAAGGAAATGTACTCCTTCGAGGATCGCGATGGCACCATAGTGAGCTTGCGTCCCGAATTCACCGCCGGGATTATGCGGGCATATATTGAGAATGGCTTGCACGTCCTGCCCACACCGCTCAAAGTATGGACAACCGGGCCGCTCTTCCGCCACGAGAAGCCCCAAGCTGGCCGCTATCGCCAGCACTCCCAATTCGACGTGGAGGTGATCGGTGAGCAAGACGCCGCGGTGGATGTCGAGGTGATCAGTGTGGCATGGCACCTCTTCCGTGATCTGGGCTTCCGCGACCTGCGTCTGGAAATCAATTCGACCGGCTGTCCGCGGTGTAAGCCGGGTTATGTGCGTCAGCTGGTGGAATTCTTCACCCCGCTGGCGGATCAACTGCCCGAGGTGGACCGCATGCGGCTGCGCAAGAACCCGCTGCGCCTGCTCGACAGTAAAGAGGAAGCGACACAACCCCTGCTCGAACGTGCTCCTCATATCATCGAGCACCTCTGTCCCGATTGTGCTGAGCATTTCACTCGCTTATGCCGTTATCTGGACGTGCTGGAGCGACCTTATCGGATCAATTATCGCATCGTGCGTGGATTGGACTACTATACCAAGACCGTCTTTGAGATTAAAGCAGCCGGACTGGGAGCGCAGGACACCATCTGTGGCGGTGGCCGTTACGATGGGTTGATCGCCGAGTTGGGTGGGACGCCCACGCCGGGCATTGGCTTTGGTAGTGGCGTCGAGCGTATCGTCTTGGCAATGCAGCAGCTGAACCTGCCGGTGCCGAAGGAGGTAACACCACAGGTGATGGTGTGCTATCTAGGTGAGACAGCCAAGCTGACGGCGGTGCGCCTGGTGGAACAGCTGCGCGATGAGGGCATCCGCAGCGTGCTGGCATTCGGTGACCGTAGCTTGAAAGCCCAGCTGAAACATGCCGACCGCATCCGGGTAGCATATGCGGTTATCCTGGGGGAGGAAGAGGTGCAAGCTGGTGTGGCAACAGCGCGTGATATGGTGCGTGGCAGCCAAGAGATGGTGACACTGACGCAGCTGGGTGGCTGGCTGCGCGCTGCGTTGGCAGCCGAAGCCGTTCCCGCCGCCGCGTGATCTGAGCGTATGGGAGGGGTCAACTCTCTCATTGGTGAAGCGCATCCTCTTCCTCATCATACAACTTGCCAACTTGCCTCATTGTCCGATTTATGCTATAATCTAAATCGTACAAAGTTGAGGGGGTTCTTCCAGCAGGGACGCCTTGTTTGACAAACGCAACAAGCCAAGGAAGGAGGTGAGGCAAAGAAGCGAGAGCACCTATGCCGCGCATGTAGAGAAAACGGGAAACTCGCTGGCCACAGATACTCTTCATCGTCTGCAGGCCGGCTGGCAGGTGTAGCGCGGCCACCTGTGTAGGTCCTTCCCAACGGTGCATTTTAGGACATTCAAACGAAGCGATGCAGTTGAGATGAATCAACTGATACTCACAGAGGAGGTTTGGCAATGAAGGTAAAGCTTTCGCATGTCCTGGGTTTACTCGCGATCCTTTCGATGCTGGCTGGACTGGCGGCACCACAAGTGCTCGCAGCACCACCGGCACAACAGCCGCCTCCGCCAGATGCCCAGACGAAGATGGCCGACCCGAATAACCTGTTCCCGAACGGCATCGGCGAGATCGACTGCACTGGTGTCAACTTGGTCGTTGGCACACAGGTCGGTCCGCAGATTGCCAGCCCGGTGCAGAACTTCTGGCAGCAGTGGGGTGCCAAGACGGGTGGCACAGTAGAGCTGCAGGAGTTCCCCTTCGGTGACCTGTTTGAGAAGATTCGCACCGGTTTCATCTCCGGCGCCAGCCCGTTTGACATCATCATCTACGCCTCCGACTGGGCCGGCGACATTATGGGGCCGGGTTACGTCTTAGAAGTGCCCCAGAAGGTGCAGGATCAGGTCGGCTATGGCTATTTGATCCCTACTTATCGCGACCGCATCCTCTCCTGGGGTGGCAAGGTCTACGGGCTGCCCTATGATGGCGATGCCCACATGATGTACTATCGCCGCGATTTGCTGACCGACCCCAAGTGGCAGGCTGAATTCAAAGCCAAGTATGGTTATGATCTGCCCGCTCCACCCAACACCTGGAAGCAATACTACGATGTCGCCGAGTTCTTCAACGGCAAGGAGATTGACGGTCAGGTCATCTGGGGTGCCGGCACCGCCTTCAAGCGCAAGGCGCAGTCCTACTGGACCTACCTAGGTGTGGCTGCCGCCTTTGCCAAAGCACCCGATGATCCGGCCTACTTCTTCGATCCGGACACGATGGAGCCGCGGATTAACAATCCTGGTTTCGTCGAAGGACTGAAGCTGTACGTATCGCTTGCCAAGGTGGGCCCGCCTGATGTGATCAACTGGGACGTGGGTGACATCCGCGGTAACTTCCCGGCTGGCAAGCTAGTGTTGGCGATCGACTGGGGTGATGTAGGTCCGCTGGCTGCCGATGTGAACTCCTCCGTCGTGGTAGGCAAGTGGGGTTCCGCGCTTGAGCCCGGCACGGAGAAATACTGGGATAGCCGCCGTGGCGAGTGGGTCGATGCCACCAAAGAGACGGGCAATCTGAACCAGGCGCCCTTCCTCGCCTTTGGTGGTTGGGTGCAGTCGGTCACCAAGACGACCAAGAGTCCCGAGTGTGCCTTTGACTTTGCTGCCTTCATGGGCAACCAGAACATGAGCCAGCTGCTTGTGACCTACCCCGGCTCGGGCGTCAACCCGCACTTCTTCAGCGACCTGAATAATCTGGAGCCGTGGCTGAAGATCGGCATGACCGAGCAGGAGGCCCAGGAGTACCTCAATGCTGTGCGCGACATCATCAACCATCCCAATGCGGTGGTTGATCTGCGCATCACCGGCGCTGCGGAGTACTTCGATGCCCTCGACACCCAGCTGGCGCGTGCCGTCGCCGGTGAGGTTGATCCGCAGACCGCGCTGGACGAGGTGGCCAAGCAGTGGAATGCCATCACCGATCGCCTGGGCCGTGAGCAGCAGAAGAAGCAGTACCGGGAGATGCTGGGCCTACCCACCGAATAGCAAGCTGGGAGTACCCGGTGTATTTCCCGAGGCAGGTAAACATCCGTGTGTCATTCCCCCTCCCCTCTCGAGGGAGGGGGAATGTATTTACTATTCAGACTTGTGGTGTGAACGGTCCTCATATATGATGAGGTTGCATTCAGGATGTTCGATGTGCGAGGATATCTATGTCCACTAATCTAGCTGGTCAGCTGGCCAAGGTGTCTGCCCCGCGTGAAACGGCGCGCGCTGCGCGCGTCTCCTCCGATCCTAGTAAGCACATCTTTCTATTGCCGGCTGTGATCCTCATCCTGCTGTTTTCGCTCTTTCCATTGTTTTTTTCGTTGGTGCTCGCTTTTCTGAGCTGGGATTTGAGCCGGCTGACGGGTGGTGTGCGCTTCATCGGTCTGGAGAATTTCGTCACATTGGTCAATGATGCCCGTTTCTGGAACACGGCGCGCGTCACGCTCACCTTTGTCGTGGGTGCGGTGTCGCTGGAGTACTTGGTGGGCTTGGGTGTGGCTCTGTTGCTCAACCAAGACGTCCGGTTCCGCCGCTTCTTCCGCGTGGTCTTCCTGATGCCTATGATGTTGACCCCTGCCGCGGTGGCCTATGCTGGTCGTATGCTATTTAACGAAGGGCAGGGACCAATTAATCACATCATCAAGTTGCTCGGCGGTCCTCAAGTGCCCTGGTTCAGCAACCCTTCGTTGGCGTTACCTTCCCTGATCTTGGTCGACACGTGGGAATGGACGCCTTTTATGATGATCGTGTTGCTCGCCGGCTTGCAGTCCCTCCCACCCGAAGTCTATGAGGCGGCCCGTGTAGATGGTGCGAATGATTGGCAGATATTCCGTCATATCACCTTCCCTATGCTAGCGCCGGTCTCGGTAACGGTCATCTTGATCCGTGCCCTGGAGGCGTTCAAACTGTTCGACATCGTCACCGTGATGACAGGTGGCGGACCCGGAACCGCCACTGAACCGGTCACCCTCTATGCCTATCTGGTAGGGATGAAGAACGGCAACCTGGGATATGCCTCGGCAATTGCCTATTCTCTGTTGGTCATGGTGATCATCAGCTCGACCTTGTTCTTAAGGTTAGTACGACAACGCGCCGTGCAGGCAGCCGAGTGAGGTGGTAGCGATGCAAGTGACTATGCGACAGACGCGACGCATCAAATTGGGGATCACCTACCTGCTCTTGGCGATATGGACGATCATTTGTCTGTTTCCCATTTACTGGTTGGTGATCACCTCGGTGAAGCTGCCAGTTGCTGTCTTCCAGGGGCCGACCTACTTCCCGTGGATTGACTTTCAACCCACGCTCAACGCTTGGAAATACCTGCTGGTCGGGCCAATGCAGAACCAGGTGGTGCGCAGTTGGCTTAACAGTGCGGTCATGGCGCCTACCAGCGCGGCACTGGCCGTGGCTCTCGGCTCGCTGGCCGGCTATGCGCTCACCCGTTTCAATTACCTTGTGCCCGTGCTCAAATGGCGTAACAATGACATTGCCTTCTGGATCATCTCCCAGCGCATGCTCCCGCCCGTTGTGGTGATCCTGCCCTATTTGATTATGTATCGTGTGCTGGGGCTAGTGGACACCCACGCCGGTATGATCCTGATCTACATGGTGTTCAACTTGCCATTTGCCGTCTGGATCATGCGTGACTTCTTTGCCAACCTGCCCCGCGACCTGGAGGAAAGCGCCTTGATCGACGGCGCTTCGCGCTTGCAGGCGTTTCGGTTGATTGTCTTGCCGCTCTCGTCGCCAGGTTTAATTGCGACCTTTCTGTTCTGTATGATGTTCTCTTGGAACGACTACCTGTTTGCCCTGATGCTGACCTTCAGCCGCGCCACAACGATGCCCATGTTCGTCGCTGGGGCGGGTAGCCAGTCCTACGGCCCCCAATGGTGGTTCCTTTCGGCGCTGTCTTTGCTCACTATCGCGCCGATGATCGTGATCGCCCTGCTAATCGAGCGCTACATCACGCGTGGGCTGATCGTCGGTGCCATCAAATAGTGACAACCCATAGGAGCGATCTCTTCACTTCTCATCGAACGAGGTTTCCCGATGAAGCGCTATATCCTGGCTCATGACCTGGGCACCACCGGCAACAAAGCCACCCTTTTCGATGACGAAGGCACCTTGTTGGCCAGCACCTTCAGCGGCTACGAGACGTTTCATCCCTATGGACACTGGGCAGAACAAGATCCTGAAGACTGGTGGCGTGCTGTGATCGAGACAACCCATAGGCTGCTGGCAGATGCACGTGTCGTACCCCAAGATGTGGCTGTTATCGGCTTCAGTGGTCAAATGATGGGCTGCTTGCCGGTAGATGCGACTGGGCGGCCGTTGCGGCGCTGTATCATCTGGGCCGATCAGCGCGCGGTAGAACAGGCGCACCGCTTGGCTGCCGTGCTGGGCGAGGAACACGTCTACCGCGTTACCGGTCACCGTATTAGCCCCACTTATAGTGGGGCCAAGATCATGTGGGTGCGCGATCACGAGCCAGATGTGTTCGCCCAAGCACATAGGTTTCTGCACGTGAAGGATTTCATCGCTATGCGCATGACAGGCGCCTTCGTCACCGACCGCTCCGATGCCAGCGGTATGAACCTCTATCACCTCGAGGAGGGAAGCTGGTCGCACGAGATTCTGGAGGCAGTGCAGCTGGATGAAAACTTGCTACCTGAGGTGCACGACTCCACCGACGTGGTGGGCGAACTGACCGGTGCGGCGGCAGAGGCACTCGGCCTGGTGCCTGGCATCCCCGTGGTGATCGGAGGCGGAGATGGCGCCAGCGCAGCAGTGGGTGCCGGAGCGGTTGTGGAGGGCCCCGCTTACAACTACATTGGTGCTTCCTCGTGGATTTCCTTTGCCAGTCCACACCCCATCTACGATGCAGGCCGTCGCATTTTCAATTGGGCACACATGGTGCCCGACATGTTCCTGCCATGTGGCACGATGCAAGCAGCTGGCGGCTCCTACCAGTGGCTGCGGCGACAGGTCTGTTGGTATGAGGCGAAGGAGGCCGAACAGAGACGTGTTGATGTATATGAAGTGATGAACCAACGCGCGGAACAAAGCCCGCCGGGTGCGCATGGGTTGATCTTCTTGCCTTATCTGCAGGGGGAACGCAGTCCACACTGGAATCCCAAGGCGCGCGGTGGTTTCATCGGCCTTCAAATCACGCATACCCGCGCCGATATGATCCGCGCCGTGTTGGAGGGCATCAGCATGAACTTGCGCACCATTCTACTCTCTTTCTTGGAAGCGGGAGCGCGCATCGAAGAAGTGACTGTGATCGGTGGAGGGGCCAAGGGAAAACTGTGGCGGCAGATACTCGCCGATGTATACGGGCGACCGGTGCTGCGACCGCGCCTGCTTGAGGAAGCAACTTCGTTGGGCGCTGCAATGGCTGCCGGCGTCGGAGTGGGGCTCTTCCGCGATTTCAGCGTCGTCAACGAGCTCATCGAAGTGGTCGACCGCCACACCCCCAGCCCAGACGCCCAAGCAGTGTATGAGCGCCTTTACCCTATCTTCCTGGCAGCTTATGATGCTCTGGTGCCTGTCTTCGATCAGTTGCACGACCTGAGTAAATAAGGCGCATCACGCGATCATACCATCGCAAAAAGAGTGGAGGGACACGATGCAATACCGTTTTCTGGGTCGCACCGGCCTCAAGGTTTCCGAGCTCTGTTTGGGTACTCAGACCTTCGGTTGGGGAGCGGATGAAGCGACTGCCTATGCCTTGGCGGATCGTTTCGTCGCAGCGGGCGGCAATTTCTTCGATACGTCCAACATTTATAACAAAGGGATGTCCGAGACAATGCTCGGCAACTGGCTCAAAAAGCGTGGCAACCGTTCTCAGCTGGTGATTGCTACGAAGGTCTTCTTCCCTACCGGTGACGGCCCCAACGACGCCGGCTTGTCACGCAAGCACATTATGGAGCAGATTGACGCCAGCCTGCGCCGCTTGCAGACCGACTATGTCGATCTGTACCAGACGCACTGTTGGGATGCTTCCACGCCATTGGAGGAGACGCTCCGTGCATTAGACGACTTGGTGCGCGCCGGAAAAGTGCGTTACCTGGGTGCCTCCAACTATACACCTTCCCAGCTGATGCGGGCCATCATGCTGAGTGCTCAACATGGCTGGGCGCGTTTCGACTGTCTGCAGCCCGAATATAGCTTGTTGGTACGCAGCACCGAGTGGGAGCTCTTGCCACTATGCCGTGAGGAGGGGATTGGAGTCATTTGCTGGTCGCCACTGGCAGGGGGGTGGTTGAGCGGCAAGTATCGTCGCGGTGAGCCACCGCCTCCTGACAGCCGCGTCGGCCGTGCAGACCGCTGGGACGACCTGCCGGAGCAACGTGAAAGCGAACGCACGTGGCGCATCGTTGACGCACTGCGTGAGATCGCGGCGGCGCGTGGCAAGACCCCGGCGCAAGTTGCTCTGAACTGGTTGTTACAACAGCCAGGAGTCACCGCACCAATCATCGGCGCGCGCACCTTGGAGCAGCTGGGGGAGAATCTGGGCAGCGTGGGTTGGGCACTGACAGCGGAGGAGCTGGAGCAATTGGATGCGGCGAGTCGAGTGCCGCTACCCTCGCCGTATAGTTTCATTGCTCGTTACACACGTAAGCGCGACTGAGGATAGAGCGAGTCCTTCCCTTCTCTCATTATCATTTGACATCTCAGAGAAACAAGAAACTACCTCGTACGCGAGGAGAGGTAGAGCTTTCCTCCGCCCCTGCGCAGCACTCTTTGATTGTTTTCGCCCAATGTGCCCTCGCGTCCTCTAAATGTTAAAGCGGTTAAGGGGACGTATGCGGGAGGGGGTCAAGTTACCTTATTTATATTCGCGTTTTCCTGATAGAATCTATGCATCTGGGGGATTTTTAGCAAATTCTCGCCCCAGGGGTTGACATGGAAGTTTTTCTGTGTTATAATGGCAGAGTATTAATGTGGGTTTCTACAAGTATAAGCAAACGTGAGTGATTATACGTGGAATCAGAAGCCAGGCGATGGCGCGTTGCGGCCCTGCCTGGCTCTGTTTACCATAACATATATGAGTGTTGGGGTGTGCTAAAATATGGTGGAAGAGACAACAAAGACCAATGTGGATCAGCAAATAGAAATGTTGATTCGCAGAGGGATGAGACAGGAATATCTCACCACTGATGATTTGCTCAGTGTCTTTCCAGAGGCCGAGGAGAATCTCGACCAACTGGAGGAGCTTTTTATCAAATTACACGAAATGGGCATTGAGGTCTATAACGACGTGGGAGAGGCTGAGGAGGAGCGGGAGCTGCGCCAAATGAGCAGCTTATCCGACGAGACCGTAGAGGTCTCGATGGAGATGGAGCCTTTTGATTTGGACGGCATTGCGGCGGACGATACAATTAGCCTCTATCTTAAGGAGATGGCTCGGGTGCCCTTATTGACCCCTGAAGAGGAGAGGACATTGGCCAAGCGTCTCGAACGCGGCCGTCGTGCCCAGAGGCTTCTAGCTAAAGGAGGGTACACCGAGGAAGAGGTAGCACGTCTACGCCGCGAGGTCGCGCAGGGCCAGCAAGCGCGTGACCATCTCATCCGTGCCAACACGCGCTTGGTGGTGAGCATCGCTAAAAAGTATATGGGCCAAGGAGTTCCCTTCTCCGATCTGATCCAGGAAGGCAACTTGGGCCTTATGAAAGCGGTGGAGAAGTTTGACTATCGCCGGGGTTACAAGTTCAGCACCTATGCAACCTGGTGGATTCGTCAGGCCATCACGCGTGCATTGGCCGACCAAGGGCGCACAATCCGCGTGCCAGTGCATATGAGCGACCGACTGCGTAAACTGCACCAGGTGTCGCGTCAGCTCGAACAAGCGTGGGGACGCAAACCTACCCCAGAAGAGCTGGCTGCTGAGATGGAGCTTGAGCCTGCCAAGGTGCGTTGGATGCTACGAGTGAGCCGTCATCCAGTCAGCCTAGAGCGACCAGTCGGTGAAGAAGAAGACAGCGAGCTGGGCAATTTCATTGAAGATATAGACGCTCCTACGCCCCCTGAAGTGGCGTATCATCATATGCTTCAGGAAAAGCTCGAAGAGGTGCTAGCCACGCTGACGCCGCGCGAAGCGCGCATCCTGCGTCTGCGCTTCGGCCTGCAGAACGGTCGCAGCTACACGCTGGAGGAGGTGGGCAAGAAGTTTGGCCTCACGCGCGAGCGCATCCGTCAAATCGAAGGGCAGGCGCTGCGTAAATTGCGCCATCCACGTCGCAGCCGTCAGCTGCGAGACTATCTGAGCTAACTGCTACTCCACCGCGCCCGCGAGACACCCGAACGCGGGCGTTTTCTTTTGATGGAGTATACGTTCAAACTAATACCCGGTGATCACTCCATCAGGGTGGTTGTGGGGAAGTATCATTACGAGGCAATCGGCTGTGGGGGCGTAGTGAAGAGGGACAAGATCTTCCGGGGACTGCCTGGCGACATCTGGCGGTTTTGGTGCGCGCGGTTTTAGCATGTCCCTCTCCGTGTCACGCTGCTCAGCAGGTGCATCTCGTAGCTAACACGTATAAACAACCCCGTGTTGCTGGGGGGCTCCTCTCGGCATTTTCCCCGTTGGGTGCAAGTCCTTCGGGTGCTAAGATAAAAGGCGAGAAACTGACATCTCGCGCTCGATATATGGTTCGTCCCGGAGGCTTGTGCGATGCGCCACCCACAATGCCATCTGCTTTGCGCTGTGTTGCCCGCAGTGCTTGCCCTGGTGAGCCTGTCAGCGTGGCCATTGACCACCCGGGCGGTCACTCTATCCCTCAACGGCGGTTTCGAGCTCTTTGATGCCTACGTTGAGAATGGCCAGACACAGTTTTGGCGCGAATTTCCTGAAAGGCAGGGGCGCGGATGGACGGTGCGCGTGCTCGGCGGCGCCGACCGGCTACATTTTATGGACAGCGACACTTTTGGCCGGTTTCTTCAGACGTATTACAACGTGGGTTATTTGAACTATCATCTTGAGGGGGAGAAAGCCCAAGCTTTTGCCTCACAATATCCTTTTTCCTTCGTCTTCTCGCAAACTGTGATAGTTGAGAACGGCGTGGATTACGCCTTCGGAGGCAAGATGGTCACCTTTTGGAAGGGGCCTGGCGGCGAGATTGACGACTCCAAGATTTATAAACGGATTGGCATCGACCCTGCCGGTGGAAGTGATCCGCTGGCCGCGCGTGTGGTGTGGAGCGAGTGGAACGGCCGCGACAACGAGTGGCTCAGCCCAGCACTGGCGGTCACTGCCCAGGGACATCAGGTGACCCTGTTTATCCAGGTGGACAACCGCGGCGACAACGTGGGCGTGCAATATCTGAATACAGGGTATCTGGACAGCTTTCGCTTTGAAAAAGCACCTGTGGTCACGCTCGATATCCCAACAGAGGCGCCTCCGGGCACACTTTGGGTGAGCTGGAGCGCTATATTGCCCGATCCGGATTATTGGTCGTTGTGGGGCTACGATGTGCAGCTGCGCGTCAACGAGGGCGACTGGCAAACGGTCCAGCAAGTCAACCAATCTGGCGGCCAGGCGCAGGGCACTACACTACAGCTGCACGCTAATGCTACATACACGTTGCGTGTGCGTGCCTGGCAGCAGCGCAAGCCGAATGGCGATCCGACCATCCCAGCGTTACCAAGTGCTTGGGTGGAGCGCCAGGTACACGTGACAGAGGGGGGTGATACGGGTAGCTACAGCCTCTTCCTCCCGGTGATTTCACAGTCGCTCCCGCCTACCCCAACACCCACACCCGAGCCGGTCACCTCTCCTACACCTGACCCAACGGGATCTCCTACTCCGACTGCCGATCACTTTCGCCTAGCCACGGTGCGCATGTTGAGCATCATCGAGAACGGTGGCTGTTCGGGTAATCATCACATTTTCCTTTCGGTGGTCGACCGCGTTGGCAATCCACTCTTTGGGCCGGTGATCGGCGACCCACCGGCGAACAACTTTCGTGTGACCAGTGGGGACAAGAACGAGCCTTTCTTAAACTATGGCATTAAGACGGCTGAGATTACTTTATACAACAACGGCACGCGCCTGAAAGTTATCGAGAACCCGGCCGGCACATCCGTGATCAGCGAGCAGACCCCACTACTCAGCACCAATACGTGGGAGATCCCCGTGGAGTGGCTGGTCGAGGCGGGCTATTGCCCAGATGTGGATCATTGTAGTGGGTTGTTGTGTCAGGGGCACTACTCCTACTGGGTGGTCTTCCAAGCGCAATAAAACCCCTCTGAATCTCCGCTCTTTTATCTTTCATCAGGTTCTTGGGTAAGAAGTGGGATTGTCTTGTCGCGTTTTCCTCACTCTTCATTAAAATCCGTCGGTGGGTTGGCGAGATGATCTCTATACTGCAGCGGTCACGGGTACTTGCCCGTTGCTCTTGCCCTTGGTATAATCGGCACGTTGCCGCCAGAGCAACAGAATCACCCAAGCGGGAGGAAATGACCATCCATGGACCTGGCAAATCTCATTCGGGATGTCCCGGACTTCCCGGTACCCGGTATCCTCTTCAAAGACATCACCACCCTGTTGCGCAATGCCGCAGCCTTGCGCGAAGTGGTCACTCTCTTGGCCGACCGGTATGCTGATGCCCAGGTGGATATCGTTGCTGCAATCGAGTCGCGTGGGTTCATTTTCGGCGCCCCGCTGGCAGTGCAGCTCGGCGCCGGCTTCGTGCCGGTGCGTAAGCCGGGCAAGCTACCTGCACAGACGATCAGTGAGAGCTACACCTTGGAGTACGGCACCAATACGCTCGAAATACACATGGACGCCATCCAGCCGGGACAGCGCGTGCTGGTGGTGGACGATCTGTTGGCGACAGGTGGCTCTGCCCGCGCGGCGGTCAACCTCGTAGAACGCCTAGGTGGGAAAGTGGTAGGACTCGCCTTTGTGGTGGAGCTGGATTTCCTCAATGGGCGTCAGAAATTGATCGGCTATCCGGTGCACTCTCTAGTGCACTATTCTTGAAGGCGGCTGCTGTATTGGCGCGCATAGTAGGCGCGATAGTGCTCGCCGCTTTTGATCTTGCGCCACCACCAGGCATTATCCCTGTACCAGCGCACCGTCTTCTCGAGTGCTTCTTCAAAGGTGTGTCGGCTGCGCCATCCCAAGCTCTGAATCTTGCTGCAGTCGAGTGCATAGCGGCGGTCGTGGCCTGGGCGATCAGCGACGAAGCGGATCAAGCTCTGCGGCTTGCCCAATAGTTGCAAGATCAACTGTGCCATATAAAGGTTGCGCACTTCGACACCGGTGCCCAGGTTGTAAATCTCACCCGGCTGGCCGTGGTGTAACACGACGTCGATGCCTTCGCAATGGTCGAGGACATACTGATAATCGCGCATCTGCGAGCCGTCGCCGTATACCGGCAAGGGGATATCGTCAATGGCATTGGTGATGAACAGCGGCACCACCTTTTCGGGATACTGGTAGGGTCCGATGTTGTTGCTGCCGCGCGTGATCGTCACTGGCACGCCGAAGCTGGTGAAATAGGCCAGGCACATCAGGTCGCCGCCCGCTTTACTCGCCGAATAGGGACTGCGCGTGTGCAGACGATCGGTCTCGCGGGAGCGGCCGTCTAATACCTCGCCGTACACCTCATCTGTGCTCACTTGGTGGTAGCGTTCCACGCCGAACTTGCGTGCCGCCTCGAGCAACACATAAGTGCCAAAGACATCCGTCTGGATGAAAGCACCTGGCTCCATCAACGAGCGATCGACGTGGCTTTCGGCGGCGAAGTTGACGATGGTATCGATCGCGTGCTCGCGCATCACCTGTTCAACCAGTGCAATGTCGCAAATGTCTCCACGGACGAAGTGGTAATGTGGATTCCGTTCCAGGTCCTTCAGGTTATCCGGGTTGCCAGCATAGGTGAGCTTGTCCAGTACGACTACGTGGTAATCAGGGTATTTCTCCAACATATAATGTACGAAGTTAGAGCCGATGAACCCGGCACCGCCGGTCACCAAGATGTTGCGCATGCTCCTCCCTCCTACAGCTCTTGGATGGTGATGCGGATGATGCGGTCACCCGGCTGATCGGGTGGAGCTTTTTGGGGATCTCGCTCGCTGAGCGATCTGACCACGTCCATGCCCGAGATGACGCGTCCGAACACAGGGTAGCGCCCGTTTAGGGCGGGTTGGGAATCCAGCGTGATGAAGAATTGAGCGCCGTTGGTATTGGGACCGCTGTTCGCCATGCCCACCACACCTGGTTCATCGAAGCTGAGCTGGGGGGTGAGCTCGTCGGAGCAGCGATAACCTGGCATCCCACTTCCCGTGGCGGTGGGGTCGCCTCCCTGTGCAACAAAGCTGGGGATGACACGGTGGAATGTGGTGTTGTCGTACCAACCCCGTTGCGCCAGG
>JASFBB010000246.1:0-7601 GCA_036172345.1 Anaerolineae bacterium | reverse complement strand
GATTTCGAGATGCGCCGACGCGCTACCCCGATGGAAGTGTATCAGCTGCTGCCCAAGACGAACTGCGGGCAATGCGGTCAACCGACGTGTTTCACCTTCGCACTGAAGCTGGTGGCAGGTCAGAAAGAACCTGAGGAGTGTCCACCATTGCAGGAACCCGCATACGCCGAACAGCTGGCTGCCTTGCGAGAGCGGCTGGGTGATATGCCAGCACTTGGTTCAGGATAGTCGCAAGGGGGAAGGACAATGTATCCAATTTGGCAGCTGATGCTCGGATTATTCAGCCTGGTTGCTATCATTGGGGGTGTCACGTCAGCAGCGTGCAGCGGTCGCCCCGATGTGTCGTCCCCGTCACAAACAGCGCGGGCGGCGTCACCTGTTTCGACCGTTGTTCCCACGCCGACGGTCACCGAAGCCCCGCCTGTGGCGCCACAGGCAACGCCGACGCTGACCCCTACGTTGCCACCACGACCGCTTACCGGCCGAACTGAGACATTCTCCCTCGTCCCAGAAGAGAGCTTACTCACCTATACAGTCACCCAAGTATTGCTGAGTGAAAGCGGGCGCACCGAGCAGATAGTGGGCCGGACGCGTCAGCTGGCCGGCCAGTTTGCACTCAACTATGATGACCCGAGGAACAGCGGTTTCGGACTGATCATGGCTAATCTCAACACCTTGACCAGTGGCCATCGCGAGCGTGATGAGGCGTTGCACTCCGATTGGCTGGAGTTTGCGCGCTTCCCGCTGGCATACTTCCTGGTCAAGGAAGTGCGGAACTTCCCGCCGGATTTCCAAGCAACCAAGCCGTTGGACTTCCAGTTGGTGGGCGATCTGACGTTGAAGGGTGTCACGCGGCCGGTCACATGGGACACGACGGCCGCTCTTTATCTTGACCGGCTCAAGGGCGTCGCCACCACGTATATCCACTTGGCTGACTTCGGGATACCGCTACCGGTTGTACCCGGCCTGATCGAGGTGACAGACGGCGTGACGGTGACGCTGGAGTACACGTTCAAGATGGTGCAGCCGCCTTCGCTTCCGGGTGGGACTTGAGGGTGACTTCGGTTGCCTGTGGGGCGACGTCCAATGTAGTGGCAAGAGGCTTAGAAGATCTCGTCGGATTGGAAAAGAACTGTGCCAATGAGCAGCAAGATCATGCAAACGCTGCGCAGCTGTGTGCAAACACGCTGGCTGGAGGAGATCAGGACAGTGAGGAAGCATTGCGCTTCCTGCGCGAGGTGATTTGGGCACAGGTAGACTCGGTACGTTGTAAAGAACTGCGGGGTCACCTGGAAGCCGGTCAACGCTGAACACCAATCTGGTCTCGGCAGCATTAGATCTTAGCTCGCTATG
Source organism: Anaerolineae bacterium (assembly GCA_036172345.1). Classification (GTDB taxonomy): domain Bacteria; phylum Chloroflexota; class Anaerolineae; order 4572-78; family NAK82; genus NAK82. The sequence goes on along the minus strand of JASFBB010000246.1, from coordinate 6,248 downwards.
ACAGGTGGTGACATCTCCATGATAAGATAAAGCGATGGTGCATTTTGGCTCACTGATGATGTCCCTTATGACCCCGTATGGCTGGGCACTGCTCTGGCAGATGCGCCAGTGGTGCATGCCATTCTGTTCTGGTCACGCATGTGCCCGCATTGCCACTATGTCATGGAGGAAATATTGCCCCCTCTCCAATCTCTTTATGGGCCCCAGTTTCGCCTAAAAATGCTGGAGGGGGCAATCCAGCCAATGTGGCGCTGTGTCAAGCCGCAGTACAACGGTTCAACATCCCTCCGGAACGGCGCGGCGTGCCCACCCTGATCATCGGAGACAATGTGCTGGTTGGTTCACGGGAAATCCCAGAGCAGCTGCCTGATCTAATCGCGCGCTATCTGGCGACCGGCGGCGTGGATTATCCACCCCTACCAGGCCTGGGGCATGCCGTGGGAGTCGAGATGTGCGGAAACACCCCATGCGAGGAGAGCACCACCCCGGCGCAGGCGGGTATGCCCGGGGGGAGAAACGTTGCCGAGGGAGGTACTGCTCCGGATGTAGTGGCCAATGCGCTTGCGGGCGTTGTCCTGGCGGCATTGGCGGCTGCTCTGCTTTATGCATTCATCGCTCTCGGAAAAGCCAACCAACGCGTCGTCGCGAGGACAGAGGAATCATCAAGGCACTCGCGCCGTGCACACTCTACAGCGGATCCCTATGCCAACTGGTGGTCGGCGTTGATCCCGGTGTTCGCGCTGATTGGTCTGGGTGTGGCCAGCTATCTCGCTTACGGAAGCTGGTGCACGCCGATGCCCTATGTGGTCTGGTGGGGGATTGCGATTGTGTACCTGGTGCCTCACCTCAGCGGTGTGCATGGCAATCATCTTGTCGCTGGCCCCCTACGAGCTGCAGAGCCAAGCCGCGGTAGCCCTGTACCGAGCACGTGGCACCTGGGTGATCATGTTTGGGCAAACGTTTGAGGTGAACCTCAGCGGGATGCTATGGTGTTATTTTGGTAAAGGAGGCACACATTTTATCGCCGTGGGCCATTACCTGGTGATACCAAGCCTGGTCGCTGCAAGGACTAGCTAGCTTGTATGCACTTTCCTAGTGTTTTATGGCCGGTTTGCATCTATGTAGGGATGTAGGACGCTAGGACTAGGAGGGAATGGCTATGCGCGTTCTGCTGGTACAGCCGAAACAGAATCAAGGGATAGGACTGGAACGCTTGGACTTGATTGAACCTCTAGGACTTGAGATGGTCGCCGCTGCACTTCAAGATGGGCATGAGGTGGCACTGCTGGATTTACGCCTGCAACCGGATGCCCTGTTCGCCACGCTGGCCGATTTTCGCCCCCACGTGGTGGGTATTAGCTCCACTTTCACGGTGAAGCTATACCAAGCGCTTCATATCGCAGAAGCAGCCAAAGCCGCTCATCCTCAGACGTTCACCGTGGTGGGAGGCCATCACCCTTCATTGTATCCGATCGACTTTCAACATCCCGCTGTGGATGCCATCGTAGTGGGGGAAGGGGAGACCACCATACGCGAGCTGGTGGATTGCCTTGCCGCCGGAGGCGATCCTTCTCGCGTGCCCGGGCTGGTGCTCAACCGTCCAGATGGGCAATATTTCACCGGCCAGCGCGCATTGGTGCACAACTTGGATGCCCTGCCGCATCCGCAACGCGCACTGACGCAGCCGTTTCGTCTCTACTACCACTTATTCACCGAACGACCGATAGCGGCGGTGGAGACGACGCGCGGCTGTCCCTACCGGTGTAACTTCTGTGCCGTCTGGCGCTTCTACCAGGGCCGTGTGCGTTTTAAGAGTCCACAGCGGGTGGTGGACGAGCTGGAAGCCATCGCGGAACCCAAGGTGTTCTTCACCGATGACAATTTTCTGTCCAATGTGCCCCGCAGCAAAGAGATGGCACGTCTGATTCGGGAGCGCGGCATCCGCAAGCAGTATTATGTGCAAGCGCGCAGCGATGTCATCGTGCACCATCCCGAGCTGATCACACAATGGCGCGAAGTGGGATTGAGCGGCGTTTTCATAGGATTTGAGAAGCCGGACCAAGCCGGACTAGATGCCGTCAACAAGAACAACTCGGTCGAGAACAACGAGAAAGCTCTGGCAATCTTGCGGCAGCATGGTATTGAGCCCGATGCCTCATTTATCGTCGATCCTGACTATAACCATGCCGATTTCGCTGCCCTGCGCCGCTATGTGCGTCGTCTGAAGCTGCGACTGCCCTTCTTCACCGTGCTCACACCGTTGCCTGGCACGGCATTCTTCGATGCTGTCAAGGATCAGCTCGTCACACGCAACTACGAGCGCTTCGATGTGCTTCATGCTGTGCTGCCCACACGCCTACCACTGGCCGAGTTCTACGCCGAGCTGGCCAATCTCTACCGCGATGCCTATCCTCTATGGAAGTTGTGGTTGGGCAAGCTCTATTTAGCCTTCTTGGATCTCTGGTGGCACGGCCCGCGGCCGCTATCCTGGCGCCAAGTCCTAGATGAAGTTGCGCGCGTTGGGGAAGCCCATGCCTACTTGGAGAGCTGAACATGCCGTTTATCCAGGCAATCCATCTGCACAAGACCCTGCCATGTCCGGCTAAGCCCGGCAAATTGACCGTGATCGGTAAGCCATCTCATGCGCTGGATGGCCTGCTGCCGTTGGTGGCTGCAGTAGCGCCTCAGGTGATCGCTTTTAATCCGCTAGCTGACCATTCACGTTGCGACGTACACCTGGTTTTATAACTCTTTACCCCGATTAAGGGATGACCATCCAGGTGGCTTCAGAGGCGCTCCAACCTATCTGAGCTGAAAGTGCTCTATCAGGGCATGCACGTTGCCCAGGCAGCAGCTTCCCTGGGGATTACGGATGTCACATGCGCATTGTCCGGCGCGCACGCCGACTTTGATCTTTTCCACGACATCGCCGGCTTTATTGGCGCGGACGGCAGCGCGGATATCCCCCACGCTGTAACGAAAGCAGTAACACACAAGTACCTCATCAGTGTCCGGAGCTTTCTGATAGACCCGTTCGCGCACCTGTTCGACCGTGAAGTGTTGCATCCCATCAGCGCTGAAATAGACCACCGGGCATGTAGGTGTTGAACAGAAAAGATAAGGTTCGTGGGATACATATGCCAAGCTGAGGGCAAGCATTGCCTTTACGGTTTGTCCACCCACTTTTTTGCCCTGCTGATGGCATACAGGGCAGGCATCGATCAGAGCGCTTTGCACCGAGGACAAGGACGGATTACTGCAGACTGTCTTGTCTTGCTCAGTCTTCTCAGTGCTACAACAATTTCTCGGCAACATCATTTCCCCCAAAGAATCGGCAATTGCGCACACTCACAGCTTGACATTTGTTGATTTTATGTTATGCTATAAAGTCAACAGGGGGAGTTTCTGCATCGCTGGTAGGAGGTGAGACAACGTGAGAGATGAGCCCCAAAACCGCCCCCCATGGTTGCGTAACCTGCGACCGCGCTATGAGGTGGAAAGTGGCACACCTCTGGCAGCTGTCTCCGAGGAGCTCGTCGTGCCGGTCAGCCCAGCGGAAACCCCTTTGGAAGCTTCGCCGGCAATGGAGGGGTTCTCCACCCGACAGTACATGCTGCTCTTGGCCTTTCTGCTCTGGATGAACATCGCGGTGCTGGGCTGTCTGTGTCTATTGGCCACGCAGCGCGTTGTCCCTTGAGGGATAAGCGCGACGATTATTATCATTAGTTCCTCTATTCCTCTTCCTCCTCGTCCTCTTCATTCAGGTCCTCAAGAGGAATTGAAAACATAATGCCATCCCATACATCCATTTCATCGAGTGCATCGGCTGCTGCGTCACGCAACACCTCATCATCGCTTCCGTAGCACATCTCCAGGATACGGCGTGCTTCTTTGCCACCGATATTGCCTAATGCCCATACGGCCACTTGCTGTACCTCTCGATCCGGGTCATGGAGAGCTAATTCGGCCAGACGTGGGACCGCACTGGCGAGTTCCAGCTCGCCGCAGGCGCGGGCTGCCTCATAACGCAATTCGGGATTGTGACTTTCCAGCTCATTCAACAACACATGACGCCAATATGGGTCCGCACTGCGTCCCATCGCAAAAAGGGCGCTGCTTTGCATCTTCTCATCTTCGCTGTCATACGCTTCACGGATGATCTTGCGCACCCCTGCCTTGCTCGAATAGGCGATCGATTCGATGGCGCGGCGACGTACTTCGACCGTTTCAGCGGGATTGGCAATTGTGGCGCGTAATGCTTCCTCGATACGTACACCAGTGGCACTGTCTAGCTTTTCCAATTCCGCCAGTAACACGAAGCGCCCTAGCGCTGCAGCAGCAGCCGCGCGCACAATCTCCGCCTCGTCCGACTGCATCATCCGGATGAGTGGGGCGATCAATGCGCGATTCTCGTTCTCCCAGAGACCCTCGATAGCAGCTGCGCGCACCTGGCTGTCCTCATCTTCCATGGCCAAAAGAAATATCGGGTCGAAGTTGACCTCGAAGCTTTGTTCAGTGATTTCCGCCAATTGTCGAATGATCAACCGTCGTCGTTCTGTTGCGATAGTAGCCCAAGTTGCACGCAACAAACCCAATTGCTCTTTCGTGATATCCGAGAGGGCATACAGATAGCGGATGCGCAACCTTTCTTCGCTATTACCAATATGCCGCAACACCTCTTCGTACTTCATACTACCTCTCAATTCCGGGGCTCTATTGCCAATAGAATACCCGTTTCTCGCTGGGCGGGCTGAGTGGCTCACCTACCCTCTCTCCGTTGGGGCCCTCCGTAACCCGCTCCACATAGACATACCACTCATATGCCCGGCCGGTCTCTTGATCCGCCTTCAGGTAGAAGAGATCGGCAGGCACAAGCCAAGCGGTCTCTTTCACGTTGTTGCCACCCCGTTGCGCGAACACCCCGTTTTCAGACCACGACAGTCGCACAGCATACCATTCGTCTGCGCGCAGCTCACCCGCAGGCTCCCAGGCCAGCACCACGAATTGATTACGCCCACTAAAGATCTGTTGGTCCGGTGGGCCGAGGAGCACAGGCGCGCGGAAACGCGGCGTTGGAGTGGGAGTCGGGGTCAGCGTAGCCGTAGGGGTAGCGGTTGGAGTAGCAGTGGCCGGCAGAACAACCAACGGCGTATTGGTCACCGTCGGGGTGTTCGTCGGGGTGGCCGTGGGCGTGCTGGTGGAAGTTGCTGTTGGTGTCAACGTCGGAGTGGGTGTCGAAGTAGGCGTGCTGGTGGGAGTGACGGTAGGCGTCGGAGTGGGCATGAAAAAGGCCACCACTTCAACTGTTCTCTGTTCCAGCTCGCTTCGCATCTGGAAGAGGCCCGCGCCGGCCAACACGATGGTCAGCGTGACGAAACCCCACTTCAAATAGGGCCATAAGGGGATCAGAAAGGCAGACCACCGTGGGCGCAAATCTGCTCCGCAGGCGGCGCACACACGATGGATCCCTGGATTCAGCTGTCCGCACACACCGCAGCGAATGGCACCACCACCCGCTGGCTGCGGCTGCCCGCATACAGGGCAGAGCGCCCACTCTTTTGCAACTTCAGCTCGACATCTGCGACAATAGTACGCCATAGGCTCAGAACAGACTCGTCCAATCTATAGCGGTCACCGGCTGGATGACGTCGAAGTAACTGATGATCAGCATCAAAGTCACCAGCAATGCCAGCCCGATGAAATGGACAAAGCCTTCGCGCGCTGGGTCCACCCGCTTCCCACGGATCGCCTCGATCACGATGAAGAGAATGCGTCCGCCATCCAGAGCGGGTAATGGCAGCAGATTGGTGATAGCCAGTGCAGTGCTGATCAGGCCGAGCAAGCTGAGGATGGGATACCACCAACCCATCTCCACGGTCGCCTGAACTGCCGACGCAGTCTGCTGATAGATACCAAAGGGGCCAATCGGGCGTACAGCCTCGGCGGGCAGAAGACCGCGCAAGATCAACAACGGCACGCTGATGGTCAACGCCACCGTGTTAAACACCTGCTGCACCCCTTTCCAAAGCGCCTCTCCCAAGGGATAGTGCACAATGTCCACTTTGGAAATGGCCGCTTGGATGCTGACCCCCATTGCTCCCTCGCCTGGGGGAGGGTCAGGCCGAGGCACGAGCGTGACATAGAGCGTCTCGTCGCCGCGCCGAATTTCCAGGTGCACTTCCTGACCCTGTCGCTCCTGGGTCAGGGCTACCAGCTCCTCCGGGGAATGTACTGCTATCCCATAGATC
>JASFBB010000245.1:0-19354 GCA_036172345.1 Anaerolineae bacterium | reverse complement strand
ATCTCGGAACAGGTCACCTAAGTTGAGGGTATGTGAGCCGGATGCGTTATGAAAGACGCTGATGCGCGTAAGCGTGTTCTGATTTTAACGGCGGACGCTGGATCGGGTCATCGCAGCGCTGCGATGGCTCTCGAAGCGGCGTTGCAAGAGCGTTATGGCAACCAATGTACTTCTATTGTGGTCAACCCATTGCGTGCGGCGAGCGCGCCTTCGTTTCTCCAGGCGGTTACCGAGGATAACTACGATGAAATGGTGCGGAAGGACCCCGCACTCTATGAGTTAAGCTACTGGCTGAGCGACTCTCTCGCTACCGCAGCGATCATCGATCAGATTGTAGCGGTGATGTTGCATGACACATTGCGAGGCATTCTCGATGAGTATCGGCCGGATATTGTGGTGTGCACGCATCCCCTTTATCTGGAACCACTTAACTTCGTGTCCGACCGTGCTGGCCGTGCCGTGCCACTCGTCAGTGTCATCACCGACCTGGTCACTGTGCACACCTTGTGGTTCAATCCTCGAGTGCACCTGTGTCTGGTGCCCACCGAACAGGCTTATAGGAAGGCGGTGCGCCGGGGCGTGCCGGCGCACCGCGTTCACATAACCGGTTTGCCGATTCACCCGCGTTTTGCCGCGGAGACCCGATCTCCGGAGGAGATCCGTCGAGAGCTGGGATGGTTACCCGAGATCCCTACAGTGCTGTTGGTAGGTGGGACACGCGTGCCGCGTATAGGCGAAATTGCCCGTTTGATTGACCGTGCTGGCCTGGCGTTACAGCTGGCAGTGGTGACGGGAGGGGATGAGGCGCTCTATCGGGTGTTGACAGCAACGCGCTGGCAGATACCCACCTATATCTATGGCTTTGCTGAGAATATGCCTGCCCTTATTCGCGCTAGCGACCTTGTCATCACGAAAGCAGGGGGACTCATCACAGCCGAGACATTGGCATGCGGGCGGCCGCTGATCTATTGCAGCGCTATCCGAGGCCAGGAAACAGGCAACGTCAAGTATGTTGTGTCTGCCGGCGCCGGCGATTGGGCACCCCGTCCGCAGCAGGTGTTGGCACATCTTATTCGCTGGCTTGAGAATGATGCTGCATTGTTATGCCAACGGAGCGCCAACGCTGCTGGCTTGGGGAAACCAAATGCTGCCTATCAGGCAGCCGATTTAATCTGGGAATTGGTGACATCCGAACCGGTGCCAGTGCGCCCCGCGCCCAACTTGCGCACAGCAGCTATGTTTCCTCTGCGGGCGGGGGTACAGGTGTCGCGCATGTTTGATCGGTTGGAACAAGACTTGCGCAACCTGACCGACTCAGAAATGGCTCGTCTGGCGGTGTGGTGCGTTAATCAAATTGAGACACCGGCGGATTTGGAGCGTGTAGGTCTCGCGTTGCGTGAGCGTCTCAGCAGGTTGGCTGCAGCACAGCGTTAAGTGGAGAACATGAGCACGGGGGGAACCCACGAGCAAGTTTGTGCTTGAAAGATTTGTAATACGGTTGGGTAACGATCTTTTCTTTATCCCCTTCTCGAGAGATTTTCTTCAAGGGAGGTAAGAGCAACAAATGGAGCTAATCACGGTACGAATTGAGAAACCCGCCAATGTTAATTTTGTCTTAGGCCAAACCCATTTCATCAAGTCGGTGGAAGACCTTCACGAAGCTATCGTCACTGCCGTGCCGGGCATCAAGTTTGGATTAGCTTTTTGTGAGGCATCCGGTGCTTGCTTGATACGTTGGTCAGGCACGGATGAGGCAATGATCGAGTTGGCGCGCCAGAATGCACGCATGATTGGTGCTGGTCACAGTTTCATTGTGTTCCTGGCTGAAGGGTTTTATCCCATCAATATACTGAATGCCATCAAAATGGTGCCGGAAGTATGTCATATATTCTGCGCCACTGCTAACCCCACTCAGGTGATCGTTGCTCAGACGGAACAGGGGCGTGCCATCATAGGGGTAGTGGATGGTGCAAGCCCGCAAGGCATCGAGGGGCCAGAGGATATTGCTTGGCGCAAGGAGCTATTGCGTAAGTTCGGATACAAATTGTGAGATGCCCGTTTCTTTTATGTGACGTTCTATGGTAAGATGTAGATAGGCTTTTATATTTGCGTTTTTCAACCGCTGTTGAGCCTTCTCGACGCGAGGAGGAATTAGAATATGCGAAGGATATTGTTGTGGGGCATAGTGCTGCCCTTACTGGCAGCTGTGTTTATATCCGGCTCCGTCCAAGCGCAAGACAAAAGCTTGTTGTGGAAACGTTATGATGTCAACCTCGCTGTTCAGCTCAATTCTGACATCCTTGTCGAGGAGATCCAGCAAATCCAATTTCTAAGCGGTACGTTTCGTTTTGGCTTTGCTGCTATACCTCTTGATCGGGTCGAGCGCATCGCTGACGTGAGCGTTGTCGAGATCATCGATGGGGAGGAACGGCGTTATACACCGAACTCATCCGCGCCGTATGGCTTCGTGGCCAGCCAAAGTGAGAACAACCTGGAGATAACCTGGTATTTCCCAGCAACGCAGGGCACCACTCACACCTATATCTTGCGCTATCGCGTTGTTGGTGGATTGCGTTTCTATGAGGAGGGCGACCAGTTGTGGTGGAAGGCAATCCCTCCCGACCATAACTTTCCTATTCGCGCTTCTACAATAACGGTGAGCCTACCGCGGACTTTCTCCCAGGAGCAGCTGAAAGTAGCCAGCTATGGGCCGGCGGCGACGGTGCGTTTCAACGAGCTTGGCCAGGTGATCTTCGAGTCCCAGAACATTCCGGCCGATCAGGAGCTGGAAGTGCGGGTGCAGTTTCCTCATGGAGTAGTGCAAGGTAATCCACCATCCTGGCAGGCCGCCTTCGATCGACGTCAGACGTTGGGGCCAGTCTTTTCGCTTGTCTTTGGCGTGCTGGGGGTGGTCATCCTGATCGGCGGCCCGCTATCACTTTATCTCTTGTGGTACGTACGAGGACGCGATCAGCCGGTCGGGTTAGTAGCCGAGCAAATCAGCGAGCCCCCCAGCGACTTGCCGGCGGCAATGGTGGGGACGCTGGTCGATGAGCGGGCCGATTTGAAAGATATCATCGCCGGAATCCTCGATCTGGCCCGCCGTGGTGCCTTACGTATGGAAGAGCAAAAGACAGAAGGCTTTCTGGGCATTGGCTCCGGTCGTGACTTTATATTTCATCTGCAAGATGCCACTAAGGCCATTTATCCCTACGAACAAACCCTTTTGCGCGCTCTTTTTGGTGGCCGTGATCAGGTCAAGCTATCTGACCTGCGCCAGAAATTCTACACTTCCATCCCTACGTTGCAGCGTGAGTTGTATCAGGAAGTAGTGCGTACGGGGTTCTTCCCGGCTGATCCGCAGTCCATACGCCGTCGTTGGATTACATTTGGCGTCTTGGGGTTTATAGGCTCCGTCTTGGGCGCTTGCGCCTTGATGGGATTATTTGGCGATTATACCGAATGGGCGTTTTGTCCGGCTGCCTCAATGGCTGTCACAGCGCTCGGGTTGATTGTTCTGGGCAACTTTATGCCACGACGTACTGCCAAAGGGAGCGAGGAGACAGCCAAGTGGCTTGCTTTCAAGCGTTATCTGCAATATCTTGAAAAGCAAAGCGACTTGCAGGCAGCCAAAGATCGCTTTGAGGAGTTTCTGCCCTACGCGGTTGCGTTTGGCATCGAACACCGGCTGATCAACAAGTTCGCCGCAGTGGATGCGCCGGCACCTTCGTGGTGGGGTCCGGTTCTTGTGCCCACAGGTGGTCCCGTTTACCGGGGCACGCTGGCGACAGGAGGTACCACAGTCGCGAGTCCCTCCGGTGGACCACCAAGTTCGCTCGCCGGCGAAGGAGGCGGTGTCCCTTCTCTGTCGGACATGAGTCGAGGTATAGGCGCCTCCCTGTCTGGTATGAGTGCTGGCCTGGGTGCGTTACTGAGCTCAGCTAGTTCCGTGCTTGCCAGTACACCGCCCTCTTCTTCTGGAGGGGGCGGCGGTAGAGGCTGGAGTGGTGGCGGTAGCTTCAGTGGCGGCGGTGGCGGTGGCGGCTCACGCGGCTTCGGATGAACCTTGTTGTAGAAAAGGTGCGCGTTGGCTTTAAGTGAGAGGGAGGTGGAATGACCGCAGGGCGTGTGATGGGCGTGATCCTGCTGATCGCAGGAGTCTTGATCGGTCTGGTGGGCTCGCTCGTGGCCTATACTGCCACGCGCACTGTGGAGGATCAGGCCGCAGCGGCGGGTGGAGCAATGCTGGGCATCGCCATCGCGATCATCATTGCTCTGCCCTTGATCGGTGCGGGTATCTATCTGTCTGTGCGCGGTGGAGCAGAGGCACGGGAAATGGCCGAGGTCAGCCGCCAGCGCAAGATTCTGGATATGGTGAAAACGCGTGGGCAAGTGAATATCAGTGACCTGGTGTTCGAACTTCGGTCGAACAGTGAGCAGGTGCGCAATGACATCTACAAGCTGGTGGGTATGGGTTTGTTTACCGGTTACATCAATTGGGAAGACGGGGTATTATATTCAGTGGAAGCTTCCAAACTGACCGGCAATAAGTGTCCCAGATGCGGCGGTGAACAGGCTTTTGCCGGCAAGGGGGTTATCAAGTGCCAATATTGTGGCGCAGAGGTCTTTCTATAGAAAGGGGCAAGGAGGCAGTGGCATGGAATTTCAACAAGATGTGCGTGGAGCGCTGAGCGGCTTAGAACGCCTGGCGGCCAAGATCCCAGGCTACCATGGGTACAAAGAGAAGGAAACTCGCCGCGAGGCGGATAGGTTATTGCGCCAGCACCTTGTTGCCCAGTTGGATGAAGAACGACGTCGCCTCATCGATATCCAACGTCGTATGCTCGACAGCGGGGGGCTGCGCATGTTGGATGAGGTGGATCGCGCGCTCATCAAGGTGCAGAAGCTCAGCGACATGATCCGTACCGCCAGCTATGGGTATGCTGGTCTGTTCGATGCTATCAAGGTTAAAGAAGGGCAGCTGGATACGCTTTACCAATTCGACAACCAAATGTTGGAAAAGGTGGATGCGATCAAGGAAGCAGTCAGTGCATTAGTGGCTGCTCAGGATGCCAATGCGGATCTTCGGCCGGCAATTGATCGAGTGGTCGCGGCAGCAGAGGAGGCGAACATTCGCTGGCGTGAGCGCGAAAATGCCATAACCACAAAGGCTGGCGCAGCCGAATAGCCTGTTGTATGTTGTATAAGGGGGAGGTAATATCAAATGGCTAGGATTATTGATGTAATAGAAGCACCCGATCAGCAGCGTAACCAAATGGTGGTGCGCGTGCCAGAAGTGGACGCCGGTGACTTTCGTCTGGGCTCGGTGATTATTGTGCGCGAATCCCAAGCCGCCGTTTTTTATCGCGATGGTAAAGCGTTAGACGTCTTCGGGCCGGGACGTCATCAAATCACAACTGCCAATCTACCCCTGCTCTCCAGTTTGCTGCGGCTGGCCACCGGGGGCAACGATGTGTTCACCGCCGAAGTCTACTTCGTCAATATGATCGAATTCACCGACTGGAAATGGGGCACCCAGGAGCCGGTCACATTGCGCGATCAGGACTTTGGCGTGGTGCGGGTGCGCGCGTTCGGTAACTACTCGGTGCAGATCTCTGACCCGCAGCTCTTTGTGACCAAAATCGTGGGAACCGGAGAGGGTTACCAGACGAGCCAAATTCAGGACTTCCTGCGGGGTATCATCGTAGCGCGCTTCGCTGATGTATTGGGCGAAAGCAAGGTGCCTGTGCTTGATCTGCCTGCTATGCAGGATGAGATGGCATCCGCGATGCGCAGCAAGCTGAGCGATGAATTTGACTCGTTCGGACTCGTGCTTAAGACATTCTTCCTGCAGAACATCAGCTTGCCGGAGGAGGTGCAGAAAGCGATCGATCAGCGCGCCGCGATGGGTGCCATTGGCAACATGCAACAGTTTATGCAATATCAAGCCGCACAGGCAGTCCGAGATGCGGCACAGCAAGAAGGCGGTGGCGGGTTGACCGGCGTCGGTGTGGGATTGGGGGCTGGAGCAGGTTTAGGTGCCGTATTAGGCCAGACGATGGCCCAGTCAATGCAGCCTGCTCAGGCAGGCCAGCAACCTGGCGCAGCGGCGGTGCCCGACATCATGACGCTGTCCGAGGCGGCTGCCTATATGCGTGTGGGTGAGCAAGACGTGCTCGATGCCATCAATTCCGGTCAGCTAAAGGCAAAGAAAATCGGCACCAGCTATCGCATCAGCAAACAAGCGATTGACGAATTCCTAAAAAGCTGAGAAGGGATTCACCGTTTGGGAGTTGCTGTGTTGGACAACGACATCGCTCGCGTCCTCATCACTGAAGAAGAGCTCCATCGGCGTACTCGTGAGTTGGGACAGCAGATCTCGCGTGACTACCAGGGCAAGGACTTGCACCTCATCTGCGTGCTCAAAGGTGGGGTGACCTTCCTAGTGGACTTGATGCGCGAGATCTGTGTCCCCCATAGCATTGATTTTATGGCCACTTCCAGCTACGGAGACGCCACCGAGACCAGCGGCGTAGTACGCATCCTCAAAGACCTCGACATCCCCATCGCTGGACGCAATGTGCTCATCGTGGACGACATTATTGATAGCGGATTGACTATTGCGTATCTGCGGCGCATTCTACTAGAGCGTCAGCCGGCCAGCTTGCGCATCTGCACCCTGCTCAACAAAAAAGAACGTCGCGTCGTGGATGTGCCGCTGGACTACATCGGTTTTGACATCCCTAACGAGTTTGTGGTCGGTTATGGCATGGATTTCCGCGAGCTCTATCGCAATCTGCGCTTTGTGGGCGTGCTTAAGCCGGAGCTGTATCGTCCGTGATCTCCTCGCATAGCGTGTTGCGAATGAGCTAAACGGCGATGCCTGAATTGCGCCAAAATTTGGCAACCAAGCAATGGGTCATCATCGCGACGGAACGCGCCCGACGTCCCCAACAGCTCCTGGAAACCTACCGACCTCTAACTGAAGAGCATCCTGAATACGATCCGAGCTGCCCCTTCTGTCCTGGGAAGGAGGAGATAGAGCGTGAGATTATGCGCGTGCCCGCGGGTGGGGAATGGCAGATACGAGTTGTGCTCAATAAATATCCTGCCCTGCGAAAAGAAGGCGAACGGATTCGCTCTTTTGATGGAGTGCATCGCCGCGTCTCCGGTGTCGGTCACCATGAAGTGGTGATCGAATCGCCACGCCATAACTTGTGTCCTGCGCTCGATACACCTCAACACTTGAGCATGACTCTGCAAACGCTCCAGTCTCGCTGTTGCGAACTGTCACGGGATGGGCGCATCGAGCATATCATCTGCTTCCAAAATCATGGTGAACGCGCCGGCACATCCCTGCTCCATCCGCACAGTCAGATCATCGCCCTGCCCGTGGTGCCATATGAGGTGCGGATGCGCGCCGAAGAAGCACGTCGGTATTTCGACGACACCGGCATGTGTGTCTTCTGTCAAATGCTGCACGACGAGCTACGATCGAGTGAACGCATCATTGCCGAGAATGCATCGTTTGTCGCTTTTATCTTGTACGCGGCGCTATCACCATTTCACATGTGGATTATGCCACGTCGGCACGAGGCCTCTTTCCTGCGTGCTGACTTAACTGAGCTGGCCGATTTGGGTGACATATTGCGCCGCGTATTGCGTAAGCTCTATCGTGGCTTGCATGACCCGGATTACAACTATATCATCCGCACGGCGCCACTGCGCGACCCAGGTCACGAATATCTGCACTGGTACCTCACTGTGGTGCCTCGCGTGACGCGCGCTGCTGGGTTCGAATTGGGCAGCGGGATGTTTATCAATACTATGTTGCCGGAGGACGCTGCCGCCTTCCTGTGCTCTGTAGATGACGAGTAGAAACTCGCAACCCTCATCGCCTACTCTTCCGCATCCAGTTTGACAGTCCCCACCAGCATGCTAAGATGAATTCTATGGAACAAGATAAGCATGTACGTAAGTTGAGTCGGCGTCACTTTCTCATCGGTTTGGGCGCTGCGGCAGGTGTTTCACTTTTACAAAGCTGCCGCTTGAGCGAGTTTATCGCGAGTGTGCGCGAGGGTACCCCCGTGCCCACTTTTGTTTCCACTTCAATACGGCCGTCACCTTCGGCGACGAACACACCCACTACTTCTACTCCTTCGCCGACGCCGTCTCCATCACCGCCTCTATCGCCTACGCCGACGAGCACGCCGTCGCCCATCCATACCCCCACCCCGACACCGACCCCTACTCCGACACCGACGCCCTATCCGCCTGGTCCGCCGAGCAAACTGGGCATTTTCACGACGCGCTCCGATCCACAAATCACCCGGCTGATCGAGGTGGGCAAGCCAGCATTGCTGAAAACCTTGGATCTGGACCCCAACCTGGGCCGCTTCGCCAAAGCACAATCTCCCACCACGATTGTGATAGGACGCATTATGTTGGAGCAGGTGGACCTAACGGCCGATCCCATACCATTGGCGCGCCGGGTGGCAGGACAACTGCTCCAGTATGCACTGGACCCGATGCGCTTTGAGTTTTACGATGCCTGGGAGGGTTATAACGAGCCAGTCGCCGACACGGTAGATAAGATGAAACGATTGGCCGACCTAGAAGCAGAGCGCACGCGCCTGTTGGGTGAACAGGGGGTGCGATCGGTGGTGGGCAACTTTGCCGCGGGACATCCGCCGTTGGAGTTGTGGGAGTACTTCAGACCTGCCCTGGAAGCGGCCCGTCAGTACAAAGGTTTCCTGGGTCTGCACGAGTATTCGGCGCCGATCATGCAATGGGGTTTCGGCAGGTTGCAATCCACGCCGGGCAGTGACGAGGGGGATGAAGGTTGGCTCACCTTGCGCTATCGCAAGGCGTATCGCTATTATTTGAAGCCGATGGGATACGGCAATCTGCCTCTGTTGATCACCGAATGCGGTGTGGACGGCACAGTGCAACCGCGTCCGGGTCCGCCCGAGGCGAAGGGCTGGCGTGATTTCGAACTGTACTGGCACTCCAACGGATTGCGCGACGATATGCCGGGCGTCTACATGGATCAGCTGATCTGGTACGACAGCGAGCTCCAGAAAGATGACTACGTCAAAGGCGCCGCGATCTTTGTCGCTGGGGGCTCTGAGGAGTGGGAAAGCTATGAAATTCTGGGACGTACGCTCGAGCTATTGACGCAATACCTGAGTGTCCATCCACCCAAGCCATCTCAGTGAGGGGAGGTCACAATAAGAGAAAGTATGATGAAAGCGCTGCTCGTATTAGTCGCAGTATTGAGCTTAGTGATAGCGTTGATCCTCGGTAGTGTTCCCTGGGTCAGTGCCGCTCCGCCACATCAGAGCAGTGGTGTAGAGGATGCTGACGTGTTGGTGGCTGCAGGCGTAGGAGGGCACCTCGCTCCCAGTGAACAGACGTGGTATCGCTATTACCCGGCGGGTGCCTCGCTCAACCGCACCGATGCCGTCACGCTGATCTTCAAGCCGGCGGTGCAGCTGGGGGCGGAGGCCATGCGTGCCGGGTTCCAGATCTTTTCTGTGCGCCAGGTGACAAGTGGCCAGGATGTCAATACGTTGGCGCCAATCGGTGTGGGGACGCGTGTGTCGCGTGATGGCGATCCTGATACGGCGGAATATCTCTGGCAAGGAGTATTGCCTGGCGCCGATCCTTACTATGTCCGGGTCTATAACCACACTTCAATTGGCATCGACTTCTGGCTCTTTCCGGATGATGTGGTGCATTTGGTGATGCCCGAAACTCTTCCCACCATTGAAAGCCCACCTGCTGCCGCCGCAGCAGACTTAGAGGAGGATTTTCCTTGGGACGGTGCTGCCATAGGCCATCTTGAGGTCGGTCAGGGAGTGTGGTATCGTTGGGGAGTGCCGGGGGACATCGGTAAGCGGCGTGAATATGCTTTCACTCTTTTCTTTACGCCAGGCAACACCGTGTTCGCCGAGCGGGTGAAGTTCGAGCTGTTGACCGAGGCGCAACGCCAGGCGCGTCAGAGCGGGAACACGCTTGTGAACACGGGCGCCGGAGCGATCGTCTCCCGCGATGAGGATCCGGCCACTGGTGAACGCCTATGGCACGGGCACCTGGTTGCAGGTGAGGCGTTCCTTCTCCATATTGCGAACGATTCAGATTCCCCGATTGACTACTGGTTGCTCCAAGGGGACGTTGAGAGGCTCGAACCGGAGAAGTTCACTACACCCACGCCTACTTCCTAAAACCCTATAGAGCATAACCTCTCAATTCAATTTCGACGGATGCCAAAGGGGATATCATCTATGAGCGAAGTAGAACACGTGTTGAGTATCGGTTGCGAGTGCGGGGAGGGTCCGTTATGGGTGCCCGAAGAGCAAGCGCTGTACTGGGTGGACATTCCAGCTTGCAGGGTCTTTCGCTATCACCCTGCCAGCGGTCAACATGCCGTGTTTACGTTTGAGGTGCCGGTGTCCGCTCTGGGGCTGCGTGAAGCGCGTGGGTTCGTTGTGGCCACGGCGAAGGGTTTTGCCTTCTGGCGACCTCCTGCAACCCAGCTGCAGTTCATTGTCGATCCCGAATCCGATCGGCCGGACAATCGTTTTAATGATGGCGCCGTGGACCGCCAAGGCCGTTTTTGGGCCGGCACAATGAACAATGCGCAACCTGAGTCGCCCGACGGTGCGCTCTATCGTGTTGATGTCGACCTGTCCGTGCATAAGATGGCCGAAGGGTTTGCCGTTTATAATGGTGGTGCCTGGAGCCCGGATGGTCGCACGATGTATGTCACCAATACTTTGCGTGGGGAAATTTGGGCATATGAGTTCGATCCATCCAGCGGTGAACTCGGGAATCGGCGCCTTTTCGCGCGCATACCTGAGGAAGAGGGCTGGCCAGATGGACATACAGTGGACAGCGAAGGGTACCTCTGGAGCGCCCATTGGGGCGGTTGGCGCGTCACCCGGTATGATCCCCAAGGCAAGATCGAACGTATCATTAAGCTGCCGGTAAGCCAAGTAAGTTGCTGTCGTTTCGGTGGCGAGAACCTGGATGTGCTTTACATCACCACCGCGTGGGAAGGGATGACCCCGGAGCAACGTCAGGCAGAACCGATGGCGGGCGATCTATTCCGCGTTCACGTAAATGTCAAAGGTTTGCCTGAACCGCGTTTTAAAGGGTGAAAAACCCTGGGGAATGTTCGTCATTGAGCGGCGTAGGTCACTGATCACCCTGTTGCCCCTATATGCTCCGATAACTGCGATCATTGTGCTGGTGGCATTGGGGGTGGGGAAGGGTTTCCCTCAGTGGGCCTTCTACTTGACCGGTGAAGAAGAGTTGCTTCCCCAGATAACTGGTGTCGTCCAGCTCGCTTTCAACATAATGCGTCCTCCACTTCATCTTGCTGAGGATGTGCCGGTAGCACACACTGGGCTGAATCCGTTTGGTGTCAATACCTTCCTGCAGAATGAGGCGGATCCACTTAAGCGCCGACGCGCCGTCGAGATGATTGCTGTTGCCGGCTTCCGCTGGATCCGCCAGGAATTCCCTTGGGAGGATATTGAGATCCATGGCCCGGGTGACACAATAGATCGTCGTCATACGCCACCGCGTTCAGCTTGGGAGAAATACGACCAAATTGTGGATTTGTGCCAGGCATATGACATTCAGATCATCGCCCGTCTCAGCACCCCGCCCGATTGGAGTCGCAGTGCGGGCAAGCAGAAGGGTGCTTTTGCCCCGCCTGACAATCTAGAAGACTTTGGCAACTATGTCGAAGCGGTGGTGCGCCGGTATCGTGGGCGGATTCGTTACTATCAGATCTGGAACGAACCCAATATCTACCCCGAGTGGGGCGAACAACCTGTGGATGCCCGCCAGTATGTCGCATTGCTCAAGGTGGCTTACACGCGTGCCAAGGCAGTAGACCCTAGTGTGGTGATTATTACTGGTGCTCTTGCAGCGACTATCGAATTGGATCGCTACCCTCATGGATTAGCGGACGCCCTGTTTCTGCAACAGATGTATGATGCCGGTGCGGCGCCTTATTTCGATGTGTTGGCCATCCAGGGATACGGGTTGTGGTCCGGTCCGTATGATCGCCGCATGCAGCCGCGTGTGCTTAACTTCTCGCGTCCGCTATATATCCGCGACATCATGGTACGCAACGGTGATGCGCACAAGCCCATCTGGCTTTCTGAGATGGCTTGGAACGCATTGCCGTCGGATGTGCCATTGCCGGCTGCCTATGGTCAGGTGACCTTGGAGCAACAGGCGCGCTATGCTGTGCTGGCTTATCAGCGTTTACAAGAGGAATGGCCGTGGGTGGGTGTAACGACCTATTGGTTCTTGAAGCAGGCGGATGAGCGAGAACGGGAACGCAATCCCCAATATTACTTTCGCATGCTCGAGCCCGATTTCACCCCTTTGCCAGTTTACTATACCCTGCGCACTGCTGCACACATGCCGCCAGTGGTGCATCGCGGTTATCATCAGGAAGATCATTGGGCGGTTGAATACGATGAAAGCTGGAAAAGCGTTCAAGATCCCCATGCCGTTTTGGGTGGCTATCGCCATGCATTGCGTAATGGAGCCCGCGTGCAATTCACCTTTCATGGTACCGACCTGTGGCTGGTGGCATTCCCCTCGGGCGGCCGACTGCACGTTACAATTGACACGGATGCAGAGTTTTGGGTGCACCTGCCCGCTCGAACAGAGAAGAACAGCGCGCCTATCCCGTTAGCGCTTGGCCTATCACCTGGTCGCCATAAGATCATTCTAACCGCATGGGAGGATGCGGAGGGGAATAGACCTGCCATAGACGGCTGGATTGTCCGTAACGCACCATTCGAATGGTGGGGGCGGCGCATCCTAAGTTATCTGGCGCTGGTCGGAGCAATGAGTGGCTTATCTTGGCTGGTACTGCGCCAGCGCATGGTGCATAGAGCAGTATCTTTGCTAAGCGAAAATAATTAGGCGAAGATGACCACCTCTACTTCGGCCAGGTGGATCAGCTCACTCGTTGCACCAGGAAAAGCGCCAGCTCGCGCAACGCTTCTATCGCCTGGGTTTCACCTTCTAATGCATCGATCTCAGCTAGCGTTTCATGTAGGTAATGAGCAGCGAGATATTCGGCATACTGGCGTGCACCACACTCGTTGAGAATGCATATCGCCTCAGCAACATCTGCTTCGCTTAACCTCTCCTGGGAGTAGAGTTGGCGCAAGCGCATCGCCCGTGCATCCTCACTTCGGTTCAATACGTGAAGGACCGGCAGGGTTTTCTTGCGGCTGCGCAGATCATCGGCCACCGGTTTACCGGTCACATCAGGCTCTCCCCAAATGCCCAAGATGTCATCCTGGATCTGAAAAGCTAGGCCCAATTTCTCCCCGACGTCGCGATAGCGCTCGGTGGCTGCCATCTCGCCCAAGGCGATTAGCGCTCCCAGTTGCATTGCACATCCCAGTAGCGCTGCGGTCTTTCCGGTGATCATCGCCATATAGGCGTTGGTGTCCACTTCCAGCGTGTTTTCGAAGGCGAGATCCAGATGCTGGCCGCGGCATAATGCCAAACACGCCTCATCCAGAACGCGTATGGCGGATACCACACAATGATCAGGCACTCCATGGGGAAGCAAGCGCTGCAAAGCAAGATGGGCCAGCACGAACATCGCATCCCCGGTGTTGATGGCCTGAGCTTCTCCCCATAACGACCACACCGTGCGCCGTCCACGGCGTGTAGGGCTGCGGTCCTCAATATCATCATGGACCAGGGAGAAATTATGGATGATCTCCACTGCAGCCGCGGCAGGCAAAGCGTGCTGGGGCGAGCCACCAGCCGCCTGGCAGGCAAGTAATGTCAACAAGGGGCGCAGGCGTTTGCCTGTACGTGCCACAGTTGGACGGAAGCGCTCATCGTTCCACCCCATATGGTAGTGCATCATACCGAGAAAAGCGTCATTCCCATCTTCGGACGAGAGCATACATGCGCGCAACTCTTGTTCAATGAGCGGTATGAATGTATCCAATGCCCACTGCAATCCCATTATCCCATCAACCTTTTCGTGTTTTTCCATAAACGTTCCTACGATGTGGCCAAGTGAGGAGTATCGCGCAGCTCGGCCAGGTTCTTGGCGCCAATGCAGAACATAGCGATACGCAATTCTGCCACTATCGCTTGGGCTATTTCCACCACTGCGGCGGTAGAGACCGTTGCTGCTTTCAAGAACGGACGGCTGAGACCGCCTAGATGGGCTCCCAACGCGATCGTTTTGGCTACATCGAGGCCGTTGCGCAGACCTCCGCTGGCGATCAATGTGACATCTGGCGCTGCCTCGCGCACCATTCGGATGGAATCGGCTGTAGGGATACCCCAGTCGCGGAATGTGGCTGCTATGCGTCGCCTCAATGTGTTGGTGGCGCGGTGCATCTCCACTTGGCTCCAGCTGGTACCGCCAGCACCGGCCACGTCAATAGCGGCCACGCCGACTGCAGCAAGCTGCCGGGCTACTTCTCGCGAAATACCCCAGCCCACCTCCTTGACAACTACTGGCACCTCGAGGTGCCGACACACGTCCTCAATGCGCCGCAACAATCCAGAGAAATTCGTATCACCTCCCAGTTGCAGCGCTTCCTGTAAGGCATTAAGGTGCAGGATCAGGGCATCCGCTTCGGTTATCTCCACGGCGCGGCGACATTCGTCCACCGAGTATCCGTAATTCAACTGCACTGCACCCAGGTTGGCCAGCAGAGGGATGTCGGGGGCTATGGAACGTACACGAAAAGAAGTGGCCAATGCGGGATCTTCCAGCGCAGCGCGCAAAGAGCCCAGCCCCATAGCAATGCCCATCTGTTGTGCCGCTTCGGCTAAACGACAGTTGATCAGATATGCTTGCTCGGTGCCGCCCGTCATAGAGGAAATCAACAGCGGGGCGCGGATAGGCCTGCCGAAAAGAGAAGTGCTTACATCTACTAGAGCCAGATCGATTTCCGGCAGCGCCTGATGCACAAAATGATACCGCTCCAGTCCGGTGGTCAGGCGGCCGAATTCGACGTCCTCTTCCAAACTGATGCGGATATGGTCCGCCTTTCGGCGCTCGATACTGTCCACACCAGAATCCTGCTATGCCAAGCCAACTGTGCGGGTGAGATATTGTAATCTCAGTGTAGCAACTGGCATGGTCTCTGTCAACCTTTTCGCTTCACCCTAAAAGAAAAGAGCCCACTCCGGATGGGGAAAGTGGGCTTTTTCAGGGATTTGTACTGAAGAGGTCGTTTAGCAGGTCATGCCGAAATCGCGTTGGTATGCCGCCACTAATTTTATGCCCCAATCATCCAGAGGTGCGAGCTTGCCGAAGAAGAAGCGCAATACTGGTGGCTCCTCGACAAACTTCAGTCCTCCGATCAGATCACGATGTTGGTGCAACCAGGTGATGCGATCCACAGCGTACTCAATCTGTGACAAGGAATACACCCTCCGCGGAACCGCTAAACGTACCAGCTCCAGGTCGGCCAGCACTTCATTGCCATCTTTATCCCGATCGGAGGAGAGTGTGCCCCGTTCCATAGGGCGTACCCCAGAAGCGAGGTATACAGCTGCTGCTAGTGCACCTGCTGGATAGGCTGTCTGCGGGAGGTGGGGGACGAAGCGTCTTGCATCCAGATGGCATGCCAGGCCTCCCGGCGGGGTGACTACCGGCACACCATTTGCGTGCAATCGCTCGACAAAGTATTTCACGAACTCGGCTGAGCTTCCTGCCACATTGATGTCCACCATTTCGCGGATGCCAACCGCCATTGCCTCGATTTCCTTGGTTGACATGCCACCATAGGTTGCAAATCCCTCGTACACAGGTAACCAGGCAAGCAAATCGGAATAGATCTTACGGTTGTTTGTTGCGATCAAGCCTCCTCGCACATTGGCGCTCTTGCGTCCCGAAAGGTAGATGAGGTCCACCAAGCTCATAATCTCCATCATGATTTCCTGGATGGACTTATCATGATAGCCATTCTCACGTTGCTTGATGAAATAGGCATTCTCCGAGATCAGGCTGGCGTCCAAAACCACCAGAATCCTATGTCGGGAAGTAATACGACGCACCTCATGCAGATTGCCGAGCGAGAAAGGTTGACCTCCCAGAAGATTGGTGGTGGCTTCTATACGCACATATGCGATGCGTTCTGGTCCATATTCTTGAATGACTCGGGTTAACTTGTCCAAGTCCAGATTGCCCTTGAAGGGAAAGGTGCTCTGCGTGTTGAGCGCTTCGTCGGTGAAGATCTCCAGGATTGAGCCGCCAGCCAGCTCGACGTGCGCGCGTGTCGTGGTAAAGTGGTAGTTCATCGGCACGACACTGCCAGGTTTGACAAACACCTTAGCGAGAAGATGTTCTGCCGCTCTTCCCTGATGCACTGGCAGCACGTATTCGAACCCCCATATATCTTTGACTGCGGCGGCCAGACGGTAGAAGCTTTCACTACCGGCATATGCATCATCCGACACCATCATCGCAGCCTGCTGAGCATCACTCATGGCATTTGTGCCACTATCGGTCAGCATATCGAGGAAGACATCGCGCGTGCGCAACAGAAAGGTGTTATACCCGGCTTCCGTGATCGCACGCAGGCGCTGTTCGGCGGATGGAAGGCTGGTCTGCTGGACGATTCTGACTTTGTGCATCTCCAATGGAATTTGACGTCCGTCTGAGAGCTGAATGATCATCGGTTTCCTCCAAGGCGACAGATTTCTTGAGTGTTGAATGAGATCCGAGAGACCTTTGGCCGCACACATCAGGCTTAATACGCGGCAAGGTTATATGTTCCGCGTCTTCGCACTGGTTCAGCCCCCGCTACTTCGAGGTGGACATAGCTATGGTGCCGATATACGTTCGGCGTCCTCTGCTATGCTTCTGGGCAACAGCTCACCATGTCGGGAAAGGCATTGCTGAGATAACTTTTAAGTATGTTTAAGTAAAGGCAATAGTTACTACTATAAGGGTTTGCCGCATCATCTCGCGCAAAAAGGGATGCTCCACCAAGGGCACTTCAGAGGCAGTTCCCATTGCAGCCGATGCGGCGAACGCAATCTTCGGCAAATCATCTTCCTCGTACAACTGGGCTAAGAACCAAGCTTGGCGTTCCAGACGCGTCTTAATGCGGTCGCACAGTTCCGGATCGGCCACTTTCCTGAGCGCTTGAGTGATCAGCTCTGCGCGTACTTCCTCTGAGCCCTCTATGAGAAACTTTCTCCCATATTTGCGCCACTGAGCCTCCGATCCCGGAAGATCGAAGAGCCATGAGCTGAATTCATCCAGTTGGAAAAGCTCGTGACTCCGTTGCAGGAGCGCATTCATCTCTTCCGGTTGGGCTTGTGGGAAGGGATAGTGGATCACAGAACGTGTATCCTCGCCCGATAGCCAGTTGCGCAGGGCGATGTAAACAGGGGGTAGGCGCCGGTGAGCGCGCAAGCTGGTCCGATAAGCGCGTTCCAGCTCAGTGCGGGCCTGAGCTAAACTGACTTCTACCATGGAGACGCGAGTGCCTGATCCCTCAAACTCGTGTTCCAACGCTTCTTCAAGAGCCGCGACAGGTTTCTCACCTTCGAAAACGATGCATTCCTGAATTCCGTGCTCATCAGTGAGCAAAACGTTAATGCCCACACGTTCTCCTTCGGGCATGCGCCAGATTAAGACGCACATTTGAGCTCCCCTTCCATCAATCGCACTGATAGCACAGCGTTCGATGGAGGGGGGACTTACGGGCAGATAAAGGATGGAGGTCTCATGTGGTCGCGCCTCATCAGCTAGGACTCTAACCGCGTCTTGTGCTGCTTTACGCACCTGTGGCGACGGATCGTACAGCGAGCGTTCTTCCAGTATCGGGATCGCTTCGGGATCTCCAAGCTTACATAGGCACTCGATCGCTTTCAGAACTACTCTATCGTGCGGTGCGTGGAGCAGGCACTGGAAGAAGAGCTGTGCGCGCCGATCATGAGTGGAGGCAATTTCCTCTAGCATCCGAGCATCTAACAGGGGAGAGAATCCTCCGCCCTCAAACTGTTCCTCCAATAATCTAGTGAGCTCTAATGGATCGCTTATCACTTCGAAGATCATCTCTTGCGCTTTCTGGACGAGTCTCTCGGGATCGCGCAAATAGAAAAGGGGATTTTCGCCCGGTAACAATCCGCCTATCGCTTCCAGTGCTCTCAAGAGGGAGAGCTTGTGTTCGTCTTCCAGAGTGGGATCTTCGATGAGCGCCCGCAGAGGTTTCTTCGCTTGAGTGAGAGGGACCTCTGAGATGAGCTCTACCCCGGTGTTATACAACCTTGGCTCAGGTGATCTGCATAGATCCATAACAATGGGCAAGACCCGTTTCTTCGCCCTGCGCAAACGTTCGAGAGCTGCCTCCGCCTCGATGTTGGTCAGATCGCCTTCGACAAAACGATTGACGATCTCAATAATATCGGCGTCTGTAGGGCTGTGCGACGAGGAAAATAAGGGGTCTAACTCGTCAAACTCATCCGGCGATTGAACGTTATATCCCATCAGAGCTCACCCGCCATATTGCCAAGGCGTGTCGCGCAATGCCAGAGGGGTGATCCCTTCATCCCGTACGCCGGCGTCAATCACCTCAGCAATGACCACAGTGTGGTCGCCGCGCCCAAGGGTCTCCAGGACTTTGCACTCCAACCAAGCTGGTGCATCTGTGAATATAGGGGCGCCGGTTTGGACCCCTGGCTCAAAGGCGTAGCCATTCAGCTTGCCATCCTCATATGTAGCCTGTTTGAAAAACTTGCCAGCCATCTCTTTTTGGCGCTCGCTCAGGAGATTGAGGGTGAAACTCTTAGAAGCCAGCACCATTCCGAGTGTGAGGCTGTCGTTCCGCAACGCTACCATCACCAAAGATGGCTCAAAGCTCACTTGACTCACCCAGCTCACTGTGCTGGCGTTGTATGTGGTGTTCTGCTTTATCCCCAACAAGTACACACCGTAAGTGAACATGCGCAACGCTTTCTTCTTGGCTTGGATATCCATCGAACTAGATGCCCCTTTCCGTCAGCAGATTACCTGTAAGTAAACCGCTTCTGGCCAAATTTGTCAATTACACGCGGCCCATCCTATACTGCCGCCATTAAGAACCGGCGAAGATAACCATTTTTTGGTGATGAGAACGCTGCGCAGCCTATTAGAAAGAGTTTCTCTGCTCTGTCTGGGTATCGTTTTTCCTCTGCTGGTGCTTGAGGGAATGGTACGCGCAGCCGGTATTGCCCCTCCGGCTGCGTTACAACCGCCTCTATGGGAGCCACATCCCTACTTGGGTTGGTTTCACGTCCCCAACCGCGGGGGCATGGTATACAGTGAGTACGGCGAGTTTCAAGC